>JBGVDU010000216.1:0-1911 GCA_045119555.1 Acutalibacteraceae bacterium
TTTCCTATAATATTACTGTCATCGTAGCTTGCCGCATTACGAAGTGCCAAGTAGCCTGTATTGACTTTAACTACCCATTTCGTAGTATCTGAATATGAATATGTTGAATTTGAAGGCTGATTTGTTACGAGATATCTTGAATCAATATATCCGTAAAGACCCAGAGCCGGAGCATAACAATACCAGTAAGTACCCGATTGAACGATTACATAAACGCTGTCGCCCGTATATAGTTTTCCTATAATATTGTTGTTATCATAAGCCTGAGCAGAACGTACTGCGAGATATCCCGAATTAACCTTTGCATAATACAAAGAATACGAAGTAGGAGTAGTACCTACACCGGTATAATATCCGCTTGTCGAAGTCGGAACAGACGCAGAAGAAGTGGCACTGCTTGTAGTTTTTGATGACGCTTCACTCTTTGTGGAAGAAAGATCGAGAACTTTCACATAACCGAAGGCTTTGGAACTGCTTATATAAACATACCAGTAATCACCCGATATCTTGGCTATAACCTTAACCTGAGTATTCTTATTTAAAGTTTGTAAAACAGTGGAAGAATCATCATTAGAACTGTAAAGCGATGTTTTATTGGCTATAAAATAAGTTTCGTCACTGCAAACGGCAGATTCTTGATTTGTGAGATAATCCTTTTTAAGGTAACCGTATGTATCCTCTTCCTCGGAATATACATAAAAATAATCACCGGAATCCGCACTTACAAGGCGGACACTGTCACCCTTTTCAAGCTGAAGCAATACTTTGCTTTTATCATCACCACTTTCCCTCAAAGCGATGGGAGCGGAAACGCCGGTAACATAATACAATTCCATTTTTTCAATGGCATTACCTTCGTCGTTTTCGATATTGCCGGCATTTTTATTAACACCATTTACAATATCAAAGGCTGAGTTATCCCCACCTTCGGCAGTTTCGTAGGAACCCTCATTGGTCGAACGAGTATTCATGCTTTCGGCAGAATCCCTTGCGCTTAAATCAAGCATTGTATTACATCCTGACGAAGCAACCATCACAGCTGAAAGCATAAAAGCTATAATAATCTTTAAAGGTTTTGATTTCATAACATCACCCCACAATATTTTATTAAAGAACTCGTATATTTGTTATTATACTCCATCATTGTACAATAGTCAATTAAATTACAATATTTTTAACAAATTTTGCATAAAATACATGAATAAATTATTAAATCACTAATAACAACTCACCTATACTCCACTCAGCGGAGAGGGGCACTGAGAAATTTTCTCATTCCATGCAGTATGAATGGGGAGAACCTGCTGACAGTGGTTCTCCCCGGAGTATCTGACGGTTATACTCTTCAAATACTTTTTGTTTTTGGTATGTTGTTTACGGGTAATTTGTTTTTTCGCCGATTTATGATTTTCAGCTTTGCTGAAAATCTGTTCTCTATTTACTCTACCTTCGCCCCTCATGCCGGGGCGGGACACCTACTTTTGCTGTTCGGCAAAAGTAGGCAAAAGCGAAGTAGGGGGATATTGCCTGATATGCAATATCCCCCTACACCCCCTATGTCAATTAGGCAAACTTTTGTCTGTCTACTTTAGTCCTCTGCCGCTCGCTCTGGGTGAAGCCCTGCGGGCTTCAAGTCGCTCGCTTTCATCTCGGCGACCTTGCGACCGCCTTTGTTTTTTTATTTTTGTTTTTTATTTTTGTTTTTTATTTTAGTCTTTTCGGTTTCCCTTACTTAAAGTTTTGCTCAAGCTTTTTCAAAAGCTTGCAGTTTCCAAAGACAGCGTCTTTGGTCGCTCACCGCAGTGAGCGAAACTCCTTATACTCCACTCAGCGGAGAGGGGCACTAAGGGAGTTTCGCATTTCATGCGGTTTGAATGGGGAGAACCTGCTGACAGTGGTTCTCCCCGGAGT
>JBGVDU010000217.1:0-2482 GCA_045119555.1 Acutalibacteraceae bacterium
GAGGACGAACAGCCGAGAATGGTTAAAACGCCATGGTATGATGAGGAAATTCCGTTTAATATGGCGGCGGAAATCGGTACGCAAAAGGTTATCACCGATCATTCGAGTGTGGGAATTGTAATCACAACCGACGGTTCAATAACAGACATTCCCAGAGAGGAATATGAGGAGGCGGAGGAGAGAGTTGTAAAAGAGCTTAAAGAAATCAATAAGCCTTTTATTATTCTTTTGAACTGCGTAGACCCTACGGACCGAAATTCGAGAATGCTTGCAGACAGATTGAGCGGTAAATACTCAATCCCCGTTATTCCTGTGAATTGTCTTGAGCTTGACGAAAATGAGATTAAAAGAATACTCGCTCAAATTCTCTTTGAGTTCCCCGTAAAAGAAATCGGCATTGATATTCCTAAATGGGTAACGTCACTTGAAAAGTCGCATTGGCTCAGAAGTGAGGTTTACAACAGTATTCAAAATTCCTCCGCCGATATTGTGAAAATCAGGCAAATTCAAGATGCCTGCAAAGCTCTTGAAAGGTGCGAGTTCATAACCAACGCCGATATAGATAATGTGGACCTTGGCTTGGGCAAGGCTCGAATGAGGGTGAATCTCGACAAGGGACTTTTCTGCAAGGTTCTCGGTGAAAAAACGGGCATTGAAATCGCAGACGAAGCCGATATGCTTAGAATTATCGTTGAGCTGACTCGAATGAAAAGTGAGTTTGACAAAATAAAAGCGGCTTATGATGATGTTATGGAAACAGGCTACGGAATTGTAATGCCGTCTATGGAGGAGCTCAAGCTTGAAGAACCGCAGATAATTAAGCAGGGAAGTAAGTACGGAATTAAGCTTCGTGCCTCCGCTCCGTCAATCCACATGCTGAAAACGAATATCACCACCGAGGTAACGCCGATTGTAGGCTCGGAGCAGCAGTCCGAGGATTTGGTAATGTTTATGCTCAACGAGTTTGAGGAAAATCCCGTTAAAATTTGGGAATCCAATATCTTCGGCAAGTCACTTCACGAGCTTGTAAACGAAGGTCTTCACAATAAATTGCACCGTATGCCTGCCGATGCGAGGGCGAAAATCAACGAAACGATTGAGCGTATTATCAATGACGGCTGTAACGGCTTGATTTGCGTAATCCTATAAAATGTTGTTCATGCTAACTTTTTCGGTTTCTTTAAGTGATTCAATACGACACGACAGTGTGCCACATTCAACGTAAACCTTTTCATACTCCTTTTGCTCGCAAAATTTTTCCAATCGGTCAAGTGAAATATTTATATCGTCTATTTCCTCGTGAGATAAAAACATCGCAAGATATAGCTTTTTATTCTCCCATAAATTCATCATTTCTCCGCAAAGCCGCTCTGTTTCATCGGAGTTGTTTTTTGCGGAGATTTCCGTTTTTTCAATAATTTCCGAAATGGCGTCCGATGTATTTGCTGTTAAATTATATTCCGTAAAGGCAAGGGTGAATATCACCGCCAAAAGTCCGAGGGCTACCCATACCCGTGTCATAGATTTTCACTTCTCTTTACTATGGTATATTCCTTTGCTCTGTTTGCTGTCATTATGAATACCTCCTCCAATTTAATATTTTCCTTTTGAAGCGTTTTGAAAATAAATTCCGAATCTATATTGCACAGCTGCATTGAAAATTTTGAAAGCGAACCGTCACTCACAACAACCGCTTCTATGCCGTTATCGGGTGCTTTTATATTTAAATCGTCCAAGGTCGGAGTATCTCTGCGAGCCTTTTTCATTACGCTTGTTTTGCCGTTTGTTTCAACGATAGCAAAGGCTACGTCCTTAAAAGAAAATACCCCCTGCTGACGAAGCTCTTCTGACAAATCCTCCACGCTCATTCTAAGCCTTTTAAGCTCGCTTTGCTGAATTTTACCGTCATTGATTACTACGATAGGTCTGCCGCAGATGGCTTTTCTAAGCTTTGCGTTTTTTATCATTGCCGCAGATAGGATAATTTCGCAGATTACAAGGACTATCATGGGAATTAAGCCGCTTAAAAGGGGAGTTGATGTATTTTCGACTGCGATTGAAGCGATATCCGAAAGCAGCATAGTAACAACAAGCTCGGTGGTTTGCAGGTCGCTTATTTGTCTTTTGCCCATAATGCGAACGGCGAGGATAATTATAATATATAAGAGAGCAGTACGAATGATAGGAATGAACATATTTATCACCGTTAATATTTTTGTATATTGTTGGAAGTTTTATTCATTAAAGTTTTTGATAACCTCTATTAAAGTTTCGCTCAAGCCGTTTTATCTTACCTTCGGTATCCCTATTAAAGTTTTGCTCAAGCTTTTTCAAAAGCTTGCAGATTCCAAAGACAGCGTCTTTGGTCGCCGCTCGCAAGCGGCGAAATCCTTTATACTCCACTCAGCGGAGAGGGGCACTCGTGAATTTTCGCATTTCTATGCAGTATGAATGGGGAGAACCTGCTGACAGTGGTTCTCCT
>JBGVDU010000218.1:0-1801 GCA_045119555.1 Acutalibacteraceae bacterium
GACCTTGCGACCGCCTTTGTTTTTTTGTTTTGTTAGTTGGGGTAGATTATTGGGTATTAAAGGTTTATATAAAAACTTTTTTATTTTTATTTTTGATTTTTGATCATTTGTCATTCTTCATTTTTATTTTCTCATTTTTACTTCTATATTTTTCGGTATTCACGCCATTTTCCTACGGTTTTAAATTCCAATTTATCGTAGAGATTAATGCACTTTTCTCTATGGAGCCAGACTGTTCTTTTTTTGCTTAATTCGGTTTGGGTTACATGGTGGACTATTTTCGTTGCAAGTCCTTTATTTCTGCTGTCACGGCGAGTTGCTACACAGCCTATGACGGAATCGGTTTTTGAAAAAGCAAGAATTGTTGCGGTAGACAAAAGCTCTCCGTTACGGTCCGAAATCGCATAAATCTCGGCGGTGCCGTGACGTATTCGGTGGGAAATATCGAGAAAATACTCCTCAAAATCGGGCATTGTTTTAATATCCTCATTTTCGGCAATCAAAAGCTTATACACCTTTTTAAGGTTCGCCATATCGCTTGTCAGCTTTTTTACGGGGCAGTCCGGAATCAAAGCTTCGCTGAGAGATTTACACATCATTGTTTCTCCCTCGGCAAAATCCGTATTAAGATTTAAATCAAGCGTACTGTCGCAAAGAATGATATACGGAGAAATCATTTTGATAAAATCTTCCGCTTCCTGCTTGTCGCAAAGCTCACCGCATATAATCAGCGTTGAATAGTATTTACAAAAAGCACATTTCGCTGTGCCGTTATCCATGCGTTGAATCCAAAAATCAAGAAAATCGTACTTTTTTCCGTGGTAAGCGTTGTGGTATGAAATTATCCTCGTACCGTAGGGCGAATTTTGGCAGAGTTCTTCCAAATCTATTTCAAATTTGCGGCTGAAATCATTTATAAAAATCATAAAATTAACCTTTAAACATTACCGCCTGCGATAGTTTCCGCAAGCTCATTTACAATTTGATATACAGAATTTAAATCCTCTTTGTAAATTGTCGTGTGCGGTGCATGGAGATATCTGCACGGCAAGGAAACGGCGATTGTTCTTACACCTCTGTTCGTAATGTTTATAACTCCTGCATCATTTCCGCCTGCAACAGCCTGTTTTGCCTGTGCTTTTACTCCGACACGCTCGGCGGCTTTGAAGGCTTCTTTATAGAGCTCTCTGTCGTAAATCGTTCGTCTGTCCATAAACGAAATTACAGCACCCTCTCCGAGATGACAAACCTGCTTGCTGTCGTCAACATTAGGAACATCTGCGGCAGTTGTCGTTTCAACAACGATTGCAAAATCTGGGTCAACACTATATGCGGCAGTTTTCGCACCACGCAAGCCAACCTCCTCCTGTACAACAAACGTAAAGTACATATCATAGGGCAAATCGGATTTAATCATTTCGATAAGCACAAGGCAGCCTGCTCTGTCATCAAGAGCCTTCGTAATTACTGCCTGCTCGTTCTCCTCATAAAATCCTTCAAACGCAACCAATTCGCCGGGCCGAACGTATTTTTCAGCATCTTCCTTATCCTTTGCACCGATATCAATATACATTGAAGAAAGCTTCGGAATCTCGTTTCTGCTCTCACCTCCCGACAGATGAATCGGCTTAATACCGAAAACTCCGCTAAGACTTGAATCGCAAAGAACAACTTTTTTACCGCTGATAACACGTCTGTCGATACCGCCGACCTCGTCAACATTCAGCGTTCCGTCACCGTTAATTGATGTAACGATAAACCCAACCTCATCCAAATGTGCGGAAAGCATAAGCTTATTTTC
>JBGVDU010000219.1:0-2402 GCA_045119555.1 Acutalibacteraceae bacterium
GGCGGTGAACAGCAGAGAGTAAGCCTTGCAAGAGCGTTGGTTAATAACCCATCGCTTATCATTGCCGATGAGCCTACGGGAAATATTGATCCCGAAATGTCTTTCGAGATTATAGAATTGCTTAATGAAATAAATAAGCAGGGTACGACAATAATTGTTGTTACCCATGAGCACGAACTTGTGCATAAATTTAAAAACAGAGTTATTGAAATCAACAACGGCGAGGTCACAGGTGACACAGGAGTGCTTGATGAAAAGGTGGAAGTGCCGATAGAAATTTCTCAGGAGGATTTAGCAGAAATCCCGGAGGAAATAGCGGAAGAAATCTCGGATGTGTCAGCCGAACAGCTGAGTGCCGAGGCTCTCCAGGCGATAGCACAGGGGGAGGCTGAGCAATAATGAGAGGTTTAGGTTACCTTATAAAAGAAGGTTTTAAAAGTGTATTTAACAACCGTATGATGTCACTTGCATCAATCGGTGTTCTTGTTTCCTGTTTGCTTATCACGGGAGCGGCAGTGTTGCTCTCTGTTAATGTAAACAGCGTAGTAGAGTCGGTAGGACAGGATAATCAGGTTACTGTTTATTTGAATGATAATGTAACCGAGCTTGAGGCGGTTATGGAGATTGGTCCTGAAATCAGAGAGGTTGACAATGTTTCCGAATGCGAATTTTATTCAAAGGACGAAGCAATTAAGGAGCTTGAGAACGAGCTCGGCAACCTTTTCAGCGAGCTTCAGGGCGATGCAAACCCATTACCGCATGCCTTTCATGTAACCATGACCGATTTGTCACAGTATGATGATACTGTTAAAGAGATTGCCAAGATTGAGGGTGTATATAAGCTCAGCGACAGAAGTGATGTCGCAAGCAAGCTGACAAGCTTGAATGATCTTGTTACACAAATCGGCTTGTGGATAATTGTTGTGCTTGGCATTATTTCATTGTTTATTATCAGTAACTCAATTCGAATGACTATGTATTCAAGAAGATTTGAGATAAGCATAATGAAATCGGTTGGTGCTACCAACTGGTTTGTAAGAATCCCTTTTATTATAGAGGGTATGATTTTGGGTATTGTTTCCGGAGTGTTTGCTTCGCTTGCTATTGCTTTCCTTTATGAAGGAATTATAGTTGCGGTGCAGTATATTATTCCCTTCTCCGAAATTCCGTACTCAGAGGTTGCACTTCCGTTGTCGGTATCCTTTGTTATTCTCGGCTTGGTTGTCGGTGCTACGGGTGCAATGATTTCAATAGGCAGATACTTAAAGAAGGAGGGAGGAGAAATCCTTGGCTGGTAAGCTTTGGCTTAAAGTTGTCGCAGGCTGTCTGACGCTTTCAATTATAGGCGGTTTAAGCTCAATCGTCGGCTCTGCAGATGAATTGTCCGATTATGAACAAAGGCAAAAGGAGCTTGACAAGCAGGCACAGGAATACCAGAGTATAATTGACAAAACAGCAAGCGATATAGCACAAAAGGAAGAGTACAAGGAAGCCTTGCTGAGCAAGATTTCCGTGCTGAATGAGCAGATATTAAGTGGCCGCACGGAGATAGAATCCCTTGATACCGAAATATCGGGCTTACAGAGTGAAATAGACGATGCCCGAGAGCAAATCTCGGAGCGAATGGATACGTTGAGAGAAAGAGTAAAGGTAATATATCTTTCGGGAGAAACAACCTCGCTCGAAATAATTCTCGGTGCAAAGGATTTTGAGGATTTCCTTGACAAGCTTGAGCTTGTATCGTATATTTCAAATTCCGATGAAAAAATGATTGAAGAATTACAATCGGAGATTGATGTAATAAATAAGAAGAAAAATCAAATGGCTGAGAAGAAGCAGCAGCTCGATGAAGAGCAGTCTAAGCTTGATTCACGTCAGTCTGAAATGCAGGAGCTTGTTAATCAAAATCAAGAATTGCTTGACGGTTTGTATGAGAGTAATGCACAGGCTCAGGATCATCTTGACGAAAACTCAGCCGAAAGGCAAGAAATAGAAGATGCCATTGCGGCATACTATGCAGACCAGGAGGCACAAAGAAAGAGTGCCGAAATCGCAAGCGAGGCTGAAAAACAGCTTGCGGAGAGCAGAAAAGAATTGGAAGCTACCCAAAAGGCAGAGGAGTCCGAAGTATCTTCGGCTACTACTTCAAGTAAAATTGAAAATAACTATGATGATACAACTTCGAGAAATGAGTCTCAAAATGTAACAAGCTCGAATACAACGACTTCAAGAGTAGACAGCTCTTCAAAGGCTTCTTCGCAAACGTCCTCCAAAGTTTCGTCACAGACACCTTCGCAAACCTCTTCAGAGGAGGAGTCATCGCAGGTGACAAGCTCAGAGGCTGAAGAAGAACCCGTTTACAGCTCAGGCTATGTGTGGCCTGTTCCGGGGCACTATAATTT
>JBGVDU010000220.1:0-2948 GCA_045119555.1 Acutalibacteraceae bacterium
TCCGACACTGTAATAATTGACGGCAAGCATGAACCCTTAATTAGTATGGACACCTGGAACGCTGTTCAAAAAAAGCTTTCCGAAATGCCAAAGACTAAATATATGCGTTCCGATTCCGCTAAAGAACCCTTTATGCTTCAAGGTCTTGTTCGGTGCAGTAATTGCGGAGCTACT
The DNA here is from genome assembly GCA_045119555.1 of Acutalibacteraceae bacterium. Classification (GTDB taxonomy): domain Bacteria; phylum Bacillota; class Clostridia; order Oscillospirales; family Acutalibacteraceae; genus RUG592. The sequence continues at coordinate 175 of JBGVDU010000220.1, forward strand.
CTCTGTCAAGCTCAAAAAGGAAAATCCCTGCAATGTCATTCCTATGCACACGGAAAATGCAAGGTTTCTCACAGCATTTCTATAAAAAAGATGAATGAGATGTTTATAAAATCTCTGGAAGAATCCGCTATGACGGGAGAATTTAAGCTCGCAGTTAAGTCTAAAATCAAAAGCTCACCAAATGAAAAAATCCCTGCTCAAATCGAGCGGGAACGTCTAAAGATTAAACGAATTAAAGATGCCTACGAAAACGGAGTTTACACCCTCGAAGAATTCAAGGAAAGCAAGTCGGCAGTCGAAGGAAAAATCAAACAGCTTGTAGCAAAGCTTAATTCTGCAACAGAAATTGATCCAAAAGCCGAAATGAAGAATTTGCAAAGCAAGGTTATAAATATTCTTCCTGCACTGAAATCCCCTGCCGTTTCCGAATCCGATAAAAGCGGACTTATTAAATCGTTCGTAGATAAAATAGTTTTTTACCGTTCGTCAAAAGATATTGACGTATTTTTTCATACATAAAAATCATATCTTTTTGCGATACAGACCTCCGTACTGTGTAATAATAATCTTCGCCAGGGCGGGGTTTGGATTTTTTATTTTTACTGGATATTGCAGTTTTTTCTCATAAACCCACATAGCTTAATCCTCCTCGCTTAAATCCCACGGCCATGGATTTTTTATCCATTTCATTCTGTTGTCGGGTGAATCTCTGAAAACTATCGGGCCGTATTTTGCTTCGTATTCTTCTCTTAGTTCACGGCTTTTATTTTCGTATTCCACAAGCTTTCTGTGGGCTTCCATATCCTTGGGGTGGGTATCCAGGTACAAATTCAGCTCCACGAGTGCAAAATCGTATGTTGAAATCTTTCTCATTAAAATCTGTCGTTCTGTCATCTTCTTTCCTCCTTGTAACCGAGGAACGGTTTATTAAGCACGGGGAACAATGTTCCGTTTACCATACCTTGCTCGGGACAATACATTTTCCCCTGCTGTTGATAAGGAACATAGGCCATTGCGGGCACCGGGTCTTCCGGTAAAGGTGTTCTTATACCATATTGCCTGTTGGCAATCATTGTCAAATCTTTGCTCTCTTCCAAATTTCTCGCTCCTTTCACAAAATTTTTCAGAGATAGTACATATTATGAATATCTTCTGCTTATTGTGATAGGTTGATTGTTTTTAAGGAATTCAATACATAATTTGCATATTGTTATAGTTAAATCATTGTATGCTAAAAAATCAAGTCAATTATAAACCTTAACCTATCCTCCCGAGCAATAGAAAATTCAGCAACAAAACAGTCGCTGTACCACAAAATAAAAATGTGATACAGCGAAGAAAAGAATATTTTAACTAAGTCTATAAGTAAAAATGAAAATTATCAATAATTTTCCCAGCTTGCACCGATACTGATTCCCGTAGCTTTCGCTGTGTCTTCAAGAAACTTTACATCATCAGCTGTAAGCGTTGCATCAGCCGACCTTTTTAATGACTCCGCTTGATACGGCTTTGTAACACCTATTATCGGCACACAGCCTTTGGAAATCGACCAAGCAACGGCTGTTTCGGAAACAGTAATATTATATTTATTTCCTACCGATTCGAGCATTTTTATCAGCGACTCTGTTTTTTTGAGCTTACTCCTTGTGAAAGTCATTCCTCGCCTTGAAAATCTCGGCATGGGATTGTTCTTATTGTATTTTTCTGTTAAAGCACCCTGTTCAAGAACCATATACGCAAAGAACGGCACACCATTATTTATGCACCAATCGAGAACGCCAACCTCCTCCGAACGTCTATATAACAAACTGAAATGGTTTTGTACTCCCGACAATTTACAGCCGTTACGCTTTAAAACATCAACGGCAAGCATTAAATCCTCAAATCCGAAATTTGATACACCGATGCCGCCGATTTTATTTTGTCTTTTAAGCTCACAAAAGTACTCCAAATTTTTTTCAATATTTTGTGGCGAATGAAGCCAATAGATATCGGGAATTTTACCGTTTAATTTCTCTGTACTGCCGTTTAGGGCAGTATCTATTTTTCTTTGAGAAAATCCTTTACTCGGCGTAAATTTGTCACTGAGTATGATATTCTCATTTTTTGAAAGCTCGCCTAAAATTCTTTCCGCCTCACCCATACCGTAAACAGCAGCGGTGTCAAAAAGCCTGAAACCGCCTTCAAGGGCGATATCAAAGCATTCTTTCAATAATTCTTCTTCAACAGCTGTACCGAAAACCATTTTACTGCCATTCATACCCGAACCCCATGCCCATGTACCAACGGCAATAGGCGGAATTATTTTTCCGTTAATTGAATAACTCATTCAAAATCCTCCCTCAACGCTCTTCTTATTCTGCTAAGCGAAACGGGTGTCATACCCAAATACGAAGCAATATAGCTTTGTCTTACCCTGTTTTCTAAATTCGGCAATTCTTTTTTAAAATTTATATACCTCTCTGTTGCACTCTCAAGCTGAAAAGAGCTTTCCCGACGCATTTTGTAAATAATCGTTAGTTCCAGCATTTTTATGTAAATCTCTTTGAGAGTAGGCTCAGACAACATGTAGCTTTTTAGGGCATTGGAATCGAATTCGATAACTGCCATATCCTCAATGGCTTCAAATGTCTGACATGAAGGCTCGTTTGTAAAAAAGCTTTCCGCAACACAGAAATTATACTCAGGCGAAAAAGACTTTGTTACGTCGTTTCCGTCCGAATCTATATAATAGCTTCTTGCAATGCCGCTAACCACAAAATAAACCTTGTGCA
>JBGVDU010000221.1:0-1077 GCA_045119555.1 Acutalibacteraceae bacterium
ATTTTTTCGGCGATACCACTGTTGTTTGCTGGGCGGAGGATAACGAGGATATTTACGGTGACTTTTTTAATTTTGCAATAAACGGCACAAGTGATAGTGTAAGCGAAGCCGAGGTTTGGGACGTTATAGGAAAATTGGCTCAGGGTAAGCCCGTTAACTGGGGAAATATCCCGATTAATCCCGACAATAACTTTTATATTTTAGGCTTGTCACCAAGCACACAAAGAATTTCGGTGCGTTTTTTTCTTCAAAATAAATTCGGAAAATTCATGGAAAATTCTTTAAGGCATGAGGAAAACATGAAAATCACCGCACCGTTAAAGGATAAGCGTGAGCATGTTTCCTTAGGTGCTGTTTTGTCGGAAACGGTAAATCAAAAGTCAAAAAGCAGGTCGGCTAAGCCTCAGCTTGCAGGTGATGTAATATATTCTGTTCTCACGGGAACAAAATATCCCGAAACGCTTTTTGATAATGTGATGATTAGAATTAACGCAGACAGAGAAATCAACAGAAACAGAGCGGCAATTATTAAAGCTTATCTGCTTAAAAACCACGAAAATATATCAAGGGAGGCTTTACAAGTGGAACTAAATGAAAAATGTGATGTGCAGGCATACATTTTGGGAGAATTATTTGCACTTTTGGAGGAAATTCAAAAGAAGGCAAGCGGAGATAATCTTAACTCAACAATTAAGGACAGCTATTTTACGGCGGCAAGCTCAACGCCTGCCATGATTTTCCCAACCCTGTTAGACCTTGCACAAAACCATCTAAAGAAAATCGGCGGTACGGACAAGGACAGATACCACAATGAATTAAAGTCATTGCTTTCTCGTATAAACGAGGAGCTGCCCGCACGCTTGACATTGCAGGAAAAGGGCGTATTCCAGATAGGCTATTATCATAAAACACAGTACAGATTCAAACCGAAGGAGGACAAATAATATGTCAGAAGTAATAAAAAACAGATACGAATTTGCCGTGCTTTTCGATGTGGAAAACGGTAATCCCAACGGCGACCCCGATGCGGGAAACATGCCGAGAATAGACCCCGAAACAGGCTACGGAATCGTTACC
>JBGVDU010000222.1:0-5162 GCA_045119555.1 Acutalibacteraceae bacterium
TGAAGCAAGAGAAAAAATGCACAACGCATCGTGTATTGCAGGTATGGCATTTACAAACGCATTTTTGGGACTCAACCACTCAATGGCTCACAAGCTGGGCGGTGAATTCCACATTCCGCACGGTCGTGCAAATGCAATCATACTTCCGTATGTGATTAAATACAATTCGCAAAAGCCGACTAAATTCCCAACATTCCCAAAGTACGAAAAATTCATTGCAGACTTAAAATACGAAAAGCTTGCAAAAATGCTCGGTATAGGCGGAGCAACAACACCTGAGAGCGTTGAAAATCTTATAAAAGCAGTCAGACAGCTGTGCAAAGAGCTTTCCATGCCGACATCTCTTTCCGAGCTTGGAATAAGCGAAGCAGAATGGAAATCAAAGCTTCCCAAGCTTGCGGAAAATGCCCACGAGGACCAATGCACGGGAGCAAACCCGAGATATCCGCTCATAAGTGAAATTGTAGAGATTTACAATAACGCTTATTATGGGGTTGGGTTGTAGTTTAAATTATACCAATTTCGGATAAAGCTTAGAATTAAAAATTTTTCAAGACAAGAAAGAGGCAATACAACACCGAAACAATGTGCTGTATTGCCTTTAAATTTTATTTTTCAACATATTCAATATTTAAATATTCGTAGTCCTCGCTAAGAGTAAAGCGCTCCCTCAACCCCTCGGTTACATAAACCTTATTATCGGCTGTTAGTATAATAAAATCAATATCATCAACTGCTTTGTAAAGCTCAGCCGCTTTTTCCGCACCCATTACAAAAAGTGCCGTTGAAAATCCGTCTGCCCGTGCTCCGTTTGGACAAACAACCGTAACGGACAAGGTGCCGTTTTCGGCAGGAAAGCCTGTTTTCGGGTCAATTATATGATGATACCTTTTGCCGTTTTCTTCAAAATATCGTTGGTCGGCGGCAGATGTTACGATTGCCGTTTCGCCTACACTTAAAACAGCAAAGTTATCCGTTGTATCGGGATACCTCACACCTATCTGCCACTGCTCACCGTTTTTCAAGCCGATAGTCTGAATATTTCCTCCAAAGGCGAGCACCGCACTTTCAACACCGTTTTCCTTTAAAGCATCGGCTGTTTCTTGGGCAATATAGCCCTTTGCCACCGCACCGAAATCAATCTGCATATTTTCATCAAGTGTAACCGTTTGATTACCCTCATCAAGTGAAATTTTCGTGTAATCAACAAGCGGCAATGCGGAGTCAATTTCAGACTGCGTGGGGACTTTATTTTCGTCTGTTGTAAATCCCCAAAGCTTTACTATCGGATAAACAGACACATCAAACGCACCGTCCGTTACTTTTGAAATATCGGCTGCCGTTTTCAAAATGCTTACAGTATCCTCACTTACCTTTGTCGAAAATGTCGGGTTGGAATTTATATCAGAAACATCGCTTCCCGACCTTGTAACCGAAAGAGTATTTTCCAATTCGGTAATTTTCCGTTCGGCTATGTCACCGTTTTCCTCGCCGTTATCACCGTATATTTTCAAATTGATAAATGTATCCAACGCAAAAATATCTTTTTCGTAAATCTCACTCTTGGAATCAAAATTGCAGCTGCCCAACAGCACACAAGCTGTCAGCGACAATATTGACAAAATCATCTTGCACCTATTCATTACAAACACCTCGCAGTAAGATTATACTATCAAGACACAAAAAGAGCAAGATTAACCTATTTTTTCTATAAACCACCTGTTATCGTCAAGAAAAAGATACCTCATTTGTCCTCTTATTCGGCAAGTGTAGCGAATGCCCGCACCGCCCGATTTAAGCGAAGCGGCATTTCGGACATCTACAATTTTATCAATTTCATACTCGGCACCGTTATCCCAATGAATAACAAGCGGAGAAATATTCCCGTCGCAATCATAATAAGCCGTTACATCTACAAATTTTTTCTCGCTCATTTAAAATACCTCCTCTTGAAGCTGAATATCATTAACCGTAAAATATATTGAGCTTAACCTCCATGAGAACCACGTCATCAACTAAAAGCTTAAAGGCTTTTACATCGTGAAGCTTTGATGTTGAATAAATAACGCTCTTAAAAATACCCTACGGGGTGAATTGTATGGTCTTTTACCGGGTCGAAGCCGGAAAGCTGTTTATCAATCAGAGCGGAGGCGGGACGGACTGCAAAAGTACCGAAACGATCCTTAAGCTTATCAACCGCATCATCGAGATTTTGAAGCTTTGCCTTTTTGTTTGGGTCATCAAAAAAATTAAGCTGATACGAAACATTCTCGCCCACAAAGTCCGACATACTCACACCAATGCTCCTTATGGTGTGCGGCCAGCTATACGTTTCGGTGAAAAGCTTCATCGCCGCTTTTGTTATCTCGCTTGTGATATTGGTGTAATCCTCCAGCTTTCTTTGACGTGTGAAAGAATAAAGCTCACTATCACGAACGGAAATGGACACCGTTCTGCCCTTCACTCCGTTTTCTCTCATTCGCCTTGCAACGCTGTCGCAAAGCACACCCATAACTATGCTAACATCTTGGTCTGTCGTCAAGTCCTTAGGTGTGGTTGTGGAGTTTCCGATTGATTTCACATCGGTTGTATCCGCATATTCTTTAACGGGCGAAGCATCGTAGCCGTTGGAAAAATTATAGAGTACATCTCCCCACTTGCCGAAATGCGTTCTTAATATATCATGTGGTGTATTCGCAAGCTCACCTATTGTGTAAATGCCCAAAACTGCAAGCTTATTTTTGGTAGCCTTGCCCACATATAGCAGGTCCTCAGCCGGGAGTCGCCAAACAAGATTTTTAAAATTTTCTTTTGTAATCTGCGTAATTGCGTCGGGCTTTTTGTAATCACTTCCAAGCTTTGCAAAAACCTTGTTGTAGCTGACACCTATACTCACCGTGATACCAAGCTCTTTTTTAATGCGGCTGCTTATCTCCTTTGCCACGCTAAAGCCGTTGTCGTTCACACTGACATTTCCCGTAACGTCGAGCCACGCTTCGTCAAGCCCAAACGGTTCAACCCGGCTTGTGTAATCGAGGTAAATTTCTCTCGTCATCTGCGAAAAGCGTTTATAAAGAGGAAAATTCGGCGGTACAACTACAAGCTCGGGACAAAGCTGTTTCGCCTGCCAAATCGGACTTCCCGTTTTAATACCAAACTTTTTCGCAATATTATTCTTCGTGAGAATTATGCCATGGCGATTCTCAGGGTCACCGCCAACAGCAACAGGCTTATCCCTTATTTCGGGTCGATAAAGACATTCAACCGAGGCATAAAAGGAATTACAATCGCTGTGAAGAATTTTTCTCATAAAAAAGACCACCTGTTCGGAACTGTTGTTCTTTATTATATTATAGAACAAGAGTTCTCAAAAATCAAGTGGTAATTTTAATCTATATTAAATTTTTTATTGAGTCACCGAATATCCTCAAAGCGTTTTTATATGTGATATTTTCAAAATCAGCCTGCGGTAAATTCAACGATTTAAGACAGCTGTATGTATCACTCTGTGCTTCCCACGGCGAGTCACTTCCGAAGAGAATTTTTTCACTGCCGTGATTTAGGACGATTCGTTTGTATTGCTGAATGTCGATAAATTTGCTGACCATTGCCGTATCGAAAAATAAATTCTGCCCCACAAGATATTTTTCCACATCATCCCAAAGCCGCCAACCGCCGAGATGTGCCGCAATTAAAAAGTCACCGCTGATATACTCCAGTGCATTTTTTATTTTCTTCGGCGTTGCGTGGATTTCATCGTCAACTCCGTAATCCTCGCCTGCATGAATTATCGTGTAAAGCCCGAGCTTTTCAGCCTTTTGCAAAAGCCTCAGACATTCCTTTCCGTCAATGTCACAGCTTTGAAATTCAGGATGAAGCTTTATTCCCAAAAATCCCATTTCCTTTATTTTCTCCAAAGCCTCTTCCCAATTTTCCTGCATCGGATGGATTCCCGCAAAGGAAATTATTCTGTTATTTCTCACGGTATAAGCAAATTTGTTGATACTTTCAAACTGCTTGACAGAGGTTGCCACAGGCAGAACTATACTGATATCAACGCCGTTTTTATTCATCGAATCGAGCAAATCGTCAAACGTGCCGTTTGTATAACTTGGCACTTCAACACCGTTTTTCTTATAAACACCCTGCTTAATCGAGCTAATTGCCCTTTCTGCAAGGGTATCGGGAAAAATGTGTGTATGTACATCAATAAGCATTTTCATCATCTCCAAAAATTTATTTATGAAAATTATAAAAGACCCTTGACCGAAGTCAAGGGTCTAATATGTTCTTTAAGAGATTAATTAGAAAATTACTCCTGAACCTTCTTGCGTGTTACAACGATTGCAGCTGCTGCAGCGAGAAGAACTGCTGCGAATGCTGCTGTGCCTGTTACGTCACCTGTTGCAGCTGAATCAACTGAGCTTGTTGTTGTTGTAGAAGACTTGGAAGTTGTTGTAGTTGTTGTTGTAGAAGACTTTGATGATGTTGAAGAAGTCTTGGAAGATGTGTTGCTGTTTGTATCATCATCGTCATCGGAAGCTGCATCTGTGTCAGCAGCTGAGTCTGTATCAGCAGAAGCACTTGAAGGATTGATGAGCTTCTTAGCACCAGCTTCGATCTCAGCGTAGTTCTCGTAGCCTTCCTTGCCGTTGAACTCCTGGAACTTAGCCCATACGTCATCAGCGTTTGTACCGAAAGCATTAATAGCATTTGCTACTGTATCCTCAGTAACGATGTCAGCACCGGAGAGCTTCTCCTGCTGGCCATAGTACTTGTAAACGAAATCAGCAACCTGCTTCGGGCAGTCTGTGTTAGGTGTAACATAGCTACCTACGATGTTACCGGAAGATGTGATCTTAAGCTGAGGACCGCAGTCAGCGTTTGTGAATACAGCCTCAACGCATGTCTTCTCACTATCCTCAGGGTTCTCAATGCTGTTACCTGTCATGTAAGCTGTGTCGCCAATAGCAGAAGAGTTAAGTACGCAGTTGTATGTCTGAGCACCTGTGTCAGGATCTACGAAGATTACGAAAAGGTCGTGATCATCTCTGAACTCGATCTCATAAGACTCAAAAACGCCGTCCTGGCCTTCAACAGCTGTACCTGCGAGCTTCTTGGAACCCCAGTTGTTGTCTTCAACCCAACCGTTCTTTGAGCAG
>JBGVDU010000223.1:0-11948 GCA_045119555.1 Acutalibacteraceae bacterium
CTAAAAAATGCACTCGAAAACGGAACGCTGAGCGGTGCGGCAACAGATGTTCTGAATACTGAACCAATGGCGGAAAATTGTCCGCTTATAGGCGTAAAAAATTTAATTATCACACCTCATGTAGCATGGGCACCAACGGAAACAAGGGAAAGGCTTATTAAGATTGTTTATAATAATTTAAAAAACTATTTGGACGGACACCCAACAAATATTGTTTCAAAGTAAATTCTGATAATATAGTTGGTTTTATAAATCAATTATAAAATACTATCTTTAATAATTAAAATAAAAGGGATTGCAAAATGCAATCCCTTTAAAAATTTACTGTTCAAAATATTATTTCAATGCACGGGCAGCTTCGTCCATGCAGTCACACATATACATTTCCACCGTGCCCGTATCCGCACATTTTGCAAAATCGGGGTCAATCGGCATTTTTGCCAGTACCTTTGTGCCGAATTTTTCTGCAATTTCGTCAATGTGGCTATCGCCGTAAATTTTATGCTCCTTACCACATTCGGGGCATTTGAAATAGCTCATATTTTCAACGATGCCCAAAATCGGGATATCCATCATATTAGCCATTTTTACCGCTTTTTCAACAATCATTGAAACAAGCTCCTGCGGCGAGGTTACGATAACTATACCGTCAAGTGGCAAGGACTGAAATACTGTAAGTGCCACATCTCCCGTACCCGGAGGCATATCTACAAACATATAGTCAACGTCTTGCCAGATTACATCGGACCAAAATTGCTTTACAGTTCCCGAAATAACAGGGCCACGCCATACAACGGGATCTGTTTCATTCTCCAAAAGAAGATTAACCGACATGATTTTTATACCCGTTTCCGTTTCAACAGGCAAAATTCCATGCTCGTTGCCCATAGCTCTCTGCTTTATGCCAAACGCCTTCGGTATTGACGGACCCGTAACATCGGCATCAAGAATAGCCGTACTGAAGCCCTGACGATTCATTGCAACCGCAAGCATTGATGTTACTGTTGATTTACCTACACCGCCCTTGCCGCTGACAACACCGATAACCTTTTTAACACTGCTTAATTCGTTAAGCTTAATTTTCAAGCTCTCTTCGGATTTTCCGTTGCAGGACTCCGAACAAGAACCGCAATCATGAGTACAACCCATAATCGCACCTCCATATATTTATTATGAGAAACAGCGGATTACTCCTTTTCGTCCTCACTCTCGTCCTCTTCCTCTTCCTCGTTTTCTTCCTCTTCTTCCTCATTTTTCTTTTCGGAACGCTCTGGATAGAAAACATCCTCGGCGGCTACCATTTCAAAGCCGCTTGTGAATGTGTAAGGAATACCGTAACCAAGTGCGACGGATGCAAGATACATAATCATTTCATTGTTTAAAATCTGCTCATGAAGCGGAAGTCCTACCGCAAAATATGCACTGATTACATAAATTGAGGGCAATACTATCAAAATAAGTACGGAAGGACTGAAACGCTTAACCTGCTTGCCGTCACCGACTCTTGTAGCATAGAAAAGCAACAAACCAAACAATACAACCAAGGCTACAATAATAAAGCTGTAAAGAGTAGCATTAGTCACAGTAGATGCAAGCTGCATAATAAAGTAACAGCATACAACGTAGGCGATTACAAGGAAAGCTGAAAAAAACATATTTGCGGCTTCTTTTCTTCTCTTATTCATTTGAATAATCCTCCAAAAATATAATTAAAATACGTTAAAATGTGAGTTACTGTCGTTTCTTACGGTAACTCACATATCTTTAGTTACATTACTATTGTATCATAAAATTCCAATAGGTCAATGTTTTTCTATGTAATTTTAACTTAATTTTAAGTTCGGGATTTCAATTTTGCAACAAGGCAAACCCAGCCGTTTTCTTCGTATTTTTCAATAATCTCAAATTTATCGGCAAGTGCGTTTTCAACCTCGGCACATCTCATATCAATAATACCGCTCATAATGTAAACCGTATCGTCATTCATAAATTGGTCAACGTCACCGCTGAGAGCGATAATTGCATCTGCAACTATGTTTGCGGCAATAACGTCGTACTTACCGCTGATTTTATCGGTAAGGTTTCCGCAAAGAACCTCAAAACGGTCAGCTACATTGTTAAGCTCTGCATTTTCCTGTGCTGTTTTAACAGCCATTTCGTCAATATCAACACCGACTGCACTTTCACTTCCGAGAAGAAGTGCCGCAACTGCAAGAATACCGCTTCCGCAGCCGATATCGAGGAATTTTGTGCCCTCACCTACATACTTTTCAATAACTTGAAGTACAAGACGTGTCGTTTCGTGTGTTCCTGTACCGAAAGCAAGACCGGGGTCGAGGTTTAAAACAACTCTTCCCTGTGGGTCGAATTTATCTCTCCATGTAGGTCTGATTAAAAGCTTTTCACCTACGGGAATGGGATTGAAATATTGCTTCCAGTTGTTGAGCCAATCCTCCTCCGCACAGCTTGCACACTCGATATTGTGCTCAATGCCCTCGCTTGTGTAACGCTCGCTTAGGAAAGCAATAGCCTCTTGCGGATTCTCTTCGGGACTGATGTAAACGTGAACTACACCCTTGCTTCTGTCCTTCTGTAAAAGCTCCTCGTCAATAAGGTCGATATGTGCAATCTCCTCCACCTCTTGCTCGAGCATGGAATAATCCTCTATATAAATTCCGTACGGAACAACCATTTGTGCAATGTCGCCTGCCGCATCAAGGTCGTCTGCGGAAACATTAATAATTATTTCGGTCCAATCGTTCATAGGGTAACTCCTTTATATTGTTATCAGTCCTCAAACAATTCCTTTATCTTGTTAAAAAAGCCTTTTCTCTGCGTATAGTTTTTTTCACTTGAATTTCCGTCAAACTCCTGCAAAAGCTCCTTCTGACGCTTTGAGAGATTTTTCGGAACTTCAATCGTAACGGTTACATATTGGTCGCCCTTGCCTCTGCCGTTTAAGCTCTGAATGCCTCTGCCTTTAAGTCTGAATTTATCGCCCGGCTGTGTGCCCTCACGAACTGTGTAAGTAACCTTGCCGTCAAGAGTAGGAACAACAACCTCAGCACCCAAACAGGCTTGAACGAAGGTAAGCGGTAATTCGCAGTAAACATCGTCACCCTTTCTCTCGAAAATCGGGTGAGGTCTAACGCTTACCATAATGTACAAATCGCCTGCCGGACCGTGGTTGATACCTGCGTTGCCCTTGCCGCTTACGCTCATTCTCTGACCGTCTGCGATACCTGCAGGGATATTAATCTCATCGTTGCGTGTCTTTCTGATTCTGCCCTTGCCGTCACAGCGTGAGCAAGGATTTTCAACTATTCTGCCGCGACCACTGCAAGCGTCGCAAGCCTTTGATGTCTGAACAACACCGAACGGAGTACGGGAGTTAATCTTAACCTGGCCACTGCCGCCGCAAGCGGAGCAGGTTTTCGGAGATGTACCTTTTTTTGCACCCGAACCGTTACACTCGTCACAAACCTCGATACACTGGAAAGAAATCTTCTTTCTGCAACCCTTTGCAGCTTCTTCAAAAGAGATGGTGCAAACAGTTTCGATGTCGGTTCCTCTTCTCGGAGCGTTCGGGTTTGCTTGACGTCTGCCGCCGAAACCGCCGAAAAAGCTGTTGAGGATATCGTCAACGTCAAAGCCGCCTGTGTAAGCACCGCCGTAGCCTCCGGCACCTGCACCGTAATTCGGGTCTACACCTGCGTGACCGAATTGGTCGTAGCGAGCTTTTTTATCCTTATCTGACAAAATCTCATAGGCTTCGTTTACTTCCTTGAAATTTTTCTCCGCATCTTTATCATCGGGGTGCAAATCGGGGTGGTACATTTTAGCCTTCTTTCTGAAAGCTTTTTTTATTTCATCGTCGGACGCACCCTTTGATACGCCTAAAACCTCATAATAATCTCTCTTGTCAGCCAAGATTATCCCTCCTATATAACTGTTATACAAATCTTTTCCTTTAATTTTAAATACAATATGCCGTTATAGTACGGCAAGGCTCTGTTTTAATATTTACATTTAATGTCCTATATGATTTTAATGGTTTTTATTCCTAAATGCAAGTATTAGAACAGAATTTTAAATCATAATAAAAACTAAACTTTCTATCAAAGTTTTTGGTCAAGCTTTTTTCAAAAAGCTTGCAGATTCCAAAGACAGCGTCTTTGGTCGCTCACCGCAGTGAGCGAAACTCCTTATCCTGAGAGCAGCGGAGAGGGGCACGAGGCGATTTTCGTTTAGAACACAGTTTTAACGGGGAGAACCTGCTGCAAGTGGTTCTCCCCACTTTAGCTTACGGTTTTATTTCTTAGTTATATACTATGTTGTGTTATTGTTGCAAATAGTGTTCCTTACCCCACCTTCGCCCATAGTTCGTGTCCGCTCACTTATGTCATCGGCAACCTATCAACCGCCTACTTAATTTTTGTTTTCGTCTTTTACTAACGCCTATTCAAATTTCGCTCAAGCTTTTTGAAAGACTTGAGCGAAATTTTACTTTTTAATTATTCAATATTCTGTTCCCGTGGACGATAAATCACCCACAAGAAACATAAAATTTATTTTAACCGATGTTCAAATCAATCAGTCAACATCCTTGAAATCAGCATCGTAAACATTGCCGTCAGCACCGTTGTCGTTGCCTGCATCGTAGCCTGAGAAATCAGCACCGTTCATATCCGGAGCCGCACCTGCTGCCTGAGCAGCTGCACCGCTCTGCTGATAAAGCTTTGTAGAAACAGCGTGGATTGACTTTTCAAGCTCTTCCTTAGCGGCTTTCATCTGATCGGCATTGTCTGAGGAAATTGCACTCTTGAGGTTAGCGATCTTACTCTCAAGGTCGCTCTTGTCGGCAGCATCAATCTTGTCACCGCTGTCGCTGATAAGCTTTTCAGCAGCATAAGCCATGCTTTCAGCCTCGTTCTTAGCGTCTACTGCTTCTCTTCTCTTCTTATCCTCAGCCGCATACTTCTCAGCCTCTTGAACAGCCTTTTCTACATCTTCCTTGCTCATGTTTGTGTTGGAAGTGATTGTAACCTTCTGTTCCTTGCCTGTGCCGAGATCCTTAGCCGATACGTTTACGATACCGTTGGAGTCGATATCGAATGTAACCTCGATCTGAGGAATACCTCTCGGAGCGGGAGCAATGCCGTCGAGAATAAATCTGCCAAGCTGCTTGTTATCTCTTGCAAACTCTCTTTCACCCTGGAGAACATTGATTTCAACCTGCGGCTGATTGTCGGCAGCAGTTGAGAATACCTGGCTCTTCTTTGTCGGGATAGTTGTGTTTCTGTCGATAATCTTTGTCATAACGCCGCCCATTGTTTCAACGCCGAGTGAAAGCGGAGTAACATCGAGGAGGAGCAAGCCTTCAACCTCACCGCCGAGTACACCTGCCTGAATAGCGGCACCGATAGCTACGCACTCATCGGGGTTGATGCCCTTAAATGGGTCTTTGCCGATGAACTGCTTAACTGCATCAATAACAGCAGGGATTCTTGAAGAACCACCAACCATGAGAACCTTGTCAATCTCATTGATTGAAAGACCGCTGTCGCTCAACGCACTCTTTACAGGACCCATTGTGCTCTGTACGAGGTCAGCTGTAAGCTCATTGAACTTTGCTCTTGTGAGGTTTAAGTCAAGGTGCATAGGACCGTTTTCGTCCTGCCAAATGAACGGAATGTTGATAGCCGCACTTGTAACGCCGGAAAGCTCAATCTTTGCTTTCTCTGCTGCTTCCTTCAAACGCTGAAGTGTTGTCTTATCCTTGCCGAGGTCAACGCCTGTTTCAGCCTTGAATGAAGTAATCATCCAGTCGATGATTCTCTGGTCGAAGTCGTCACCGCCAAGTCTGTTGTTACCTGCTGTTGCAAGAACCTCTTGAATACCGTCACCCATTTCGATAATGGAAACGTCGAATGTACCGCCGCCGAGGTCATAAACCATAACCTTCTGGTCATTTTCCTTGTCTACGCCGTAGGAAAGGGCTGCGGCTGTCGGCTCGTTGATGATTCTCTTGACGTCAAGACCTGCAATCTTACCTGCGTTCTTTGTAGCCTGTCTTTGAGCATCTGTGAAGTAAGCAGGAACTGTGATAACAGCCTGAGTTACAGGCTCGCCGAGGTAAGCCTCTGCATCTGCCTTAAGCTTCTGAAGAATCATTGCGGAAATTTCCTCAGGTGTGTAGCTCTTGTCGTCGATTGTTACCTTGTAGTTAGTACCCATCTCTCTCTTGATGGAGCTGATTGTCTTAGCCGGGTTGGAAACAGCCTGACGCTTAGCAATCTGACCTACAAGACGTTCGCCTGTCTTTGAAAAGCCAACTACGGACGGAGTTGTTCTTGCACCCTCAGCGTTTGCAATAACTACCGGTTCGCCGCCTTCAATTACTGCAACGCATGAGTTTGTTGTACCTAAATCTATACCTATTGTCTTAGCCATAAAAAATCTCTCCTCTGAAAAATTTTAATAATCTTAAATCAGTATTAACTTTTTTATATCCTGCCTGCACATAACCTGCAAGCATATAAAGCTTTGGTAGCTTTCAAGGGCAATGCCCTTAACTTGTATATTACCCTCAGCTTACTGTCTGTACCATGCAATGTCTGATAATCTTGTCGCCAACCTTGTAGCCCTTTTGGTAAACCATGGCTATTGTGTCGGACTCAAGCTCATCGCTTTCAACACTTGAAATCGCATTGTGAAGCTCGGGGTTAAATTCCTCGCCAACCTCTCCGAAGGCTGTAATATTCAGCTTTTCAAAGGATTTTGCAAGCTGATTTGAAATCATCTCCAAGCCCTTTTTGAATTCCTCGGGAGCATCGCTTGATGCCGCAATCGCTCTGTCAAGACTGTCGGCAATCGGCAAAAGCTCTTTTACTGTGTCGGAAACGGCGTTTGCGTAAATGCCTGCCTTTTCTCTCTCTGTTCTGCTGCGGAAATTTGCATACTCTGCGGCAGTTCTCAAAAGCTTTTCCTTTTCGGCACTGAGCTGTTCCTCAAGCTGTGCAATCTTTGAATCCTGCTCATTGATTTCGGCAGCAGCTTCTTCCTCAGCCTGAGCCTCAACTGCTTCTACCGCTTCTTCGGTATCAACAGTCTGTTCTTCTTTCTGCGGCTCGGTTTTTTTCTTTGCCATATTTATATCTTCCTTTCGTGTGATTACAAAATCAATCGCCGTCAATCATCAGCATACTTCTTATAAGTCTGCCGACACAATCGGCTGTATATTCAAGCACCGAAAGCATAAACGCATAATCGGCTCTCATTGGAATTATCGCTGTAATAAGTCCTCCGCTTGAATGCTCTATACTGTATGGATTTTGCACAATGCTGTAATTTTGAAGTGCATTAACACCTATTTCCGAACCTATGATAATTTTCTTATCGGTATCAAGGCTCATCACCAGTGCCTCCAACGCTTCGTCGGAATGAAGCAGGGCAGTTAATGCTCTCATTGAATGCAAGTCGTTTTCGCCGTTAAACAAGAGGTTTACTTTGCCCGAAACAGCAATATTGAATCCGCTTACATCACCGCAAGCCGCCATAATTGCCGCCAGCACACTCGGCACGAGCATCGCAAGCTCGCCCATATCGACTGCAAGAGTTTGAACAAATGCAGGTGTAATGCTTCTTACGGGCATACCCTCCAGTTTTCTGTTGAAGAGTGTTTCATAAATTCTGATAATATCGGGTGTTATCATATAATCACACTTAAA
Source organism: Acutalibacteraceae bacterium (assembly GCA_045119555.1). Taxonomy (GTDB): domain Bacteria; phylum Bacillota; class Clostridia; order Oscillospirales; family Acutalibacteraceae; genus RUG592. The sequence goes on from JBGVDU010000223.1 coordinate 7,731, forward strand.
AAGCTCGGTTTTGATAAGTCCCGACGATGTTATCAGCACAACCATACAGGTCTGTCTGCCTGTCTGAACGAATTTTAAGCAGCGTATTCTTGCATCATGCGATGACGGAGTTGTGGCAATAACTGTTGCATGAATTATTTCAGCAACAATTTCCGCCGCTTTGCGAAGAAGCTTTTCGGGATCGTCTGCCGCAGAATCGAGCGAATCGTAAATCATCGCCTTAATACCTCCGGGCAGGCTTTTTTTCTCCATAAGCTCATTAACATACAAGCGGTAGCCGTCCTCCGAAGGAATACGCCCTGCGGACGTGTGCGGCTGAATTAAAAGCCCCAGCTCTGCAAGCTCTGCCATTTCGTTTCTGACAGTAGCGGAAGAAACAGGAAAATCAAGTGCATTACACAGTGCCTTTGAACCGATAGGGTCGCCGCTTTCAATATATGCTTCAACGACAGCTTTCAGTATCTTAACCTTTCTCTGTGCCAGCTGCATCTCGTCACCTCGATTTCTTATTAGCACTCTTTATGTTTGAGTGCTAATCTATCTATAATTATACATTTATACTTCCATTTGTCAAGTGATTTATCCGCTATTTCTTTATTAAATATTTATGAATGGCACTCTAAGCTCTTGACTGCTACTCAAAAATAGCGAAAATATTGCACAAAAAATAAAAAAATGTTTTTTATAATAGCTACTGTTATTTTTTATATTTATATGTTATAATTCAAGATATAAAAATCAACTGATATTTTTGGAAGGGAAAACTGTATGACTAAAAAATCTACAAGCATTAAATTGATTGTATCGTCAATTTTTATTTTGTTTTCTGCCGCCTTGAACGGTCTATGGTCATTTGTGGCGGTTATTATTGAAGCCGTAAAAAAAATATATAACCTCGCCACCGACGAAAACACACTGTGGTCATTGTTGTCGCACGCCCTAAAGGTTGGCAACAATGCACTTAAAGCCGTTGAAACCGGCTTTAACTACACCGATATAAATTCGTGGGTAAAATTGCTGGGACTGAGCACAGCTATGGGTACGGTTCACAATAAGCTTACGGTGACAACGGCAATTTTGCAGGCTTTGTGCGGTATTGTCGGTATAATTTATGCGTGTATTGTCCTTAGTAAGCGTGACATTAAATGGAACAGCATTCCTATGGTGCTCGGTGCACTTGGCAGTACCGCGGGACTTTTGGCATTAATCACATTATTTACAGCGAATATCGTTTCGTTCGGATTTGTTCACCTTGTTTTGATTTTTACATTTTTGATTATGTCGATGATTTATACCGTTGCGGCATATAAATTCAAGAAAACTGCGGAGGGTTTGCCAATTAAAGAAGTATAATTAAATAAAAAGTTTTGAGGGCATAACCGATCTCGACTTCGGTTATGCCCTTTCATTGCTTTAATAAGTTTGCTCTAACAATACACAACAGCCGTTCTAAAAAATGAACGGCTGTTGTCCTTTGGGGTATATATGCTGATTTAAGTAATACGCATGCAAAAAGCGGTAATAATTATTACTCACCGAATGTTTTTACATTGTCCTGTTTTTCAAACAATCCCTCTTCACGCACGGAGTAAACCTCGGTTTTATCCTTATAAACAATCGTAAAGGTGTAATCAAAATCGTCATCGGGTGCGACATCATCACCGATGGAAAAGCCTGTTGTGTAGCTGTCATTATAGGAATAACCTGTCGTATAGGTATCGGTTTGATTGAAAATACCTATGGGGATTTCTCTTAAATATATGGTCACACCTACAAATTCTTCATATCCGTCTTCGTTTATTTCAAAGTTATTCTCACTGAAAGTATTTAAATTACCGTTATTTTTCAAATCAAAGTGAATAACCCAGCTTTGATTCAGATAAGCGTCCTCATCATACTGAAATTCCGTTCTGACATTAACATTATCCGAGCTTACGGCATTTCCGTAAAAGGTCAGATACATAAACAGCCCGAAGCCTATCACCAGCGTAAGAAGAGAGGATATACATACAGTGATAACCTTTCTTTTATTCATTTTTCTCTTAATTTTTTTAATCTGAGCACCCTCGGATTCAGCAGGAATAACAAGCGTTTTCCCCATGCTCTCGGCTTCCTCACGACAGCCCTCGCAGTTAGAAATATGCTCTTCCACCAGTTCCTTTGTGTCATCGCTTACCACATCGTCAACATACAGCGGAAGTAAGTCCTTTATAACATTACAGCTTATTTTCTTCATTCTCGATTCCCTCCAAATATTTTATAATTTTATTTTTTGCTCTGTAATAAGTCACCCGTGCCCAACCCGAGCTTTTGCCGAAAATCATGCCTATTTTTTCAAAGTCAAGCTCACCGAAAACTCTCAGATTGAAAACCTCCTTGTACGGTTCGTCCATGCTGTGCAGAAACTTATGAATTAAAATTGCTTCTTCCTCATTTTCAAGCCTTTCCGTTAAAAGGACATCGTCACTTGCACATTCGATATAGGTATCATCAAGGGAAATATTTTTCCTTCGGCAGTAGGTAAAATATGTATTCTTCGCTATTGTAAAAAGCCACGCACGGATATCCTTTTTGCCGTCAAATTTTTCGATATTTTTCAGTGCCTTAACAAAGGTTTCCTGTGTTATTTCCTCGGCAATATGTTCATTTGCCGAAATACCCCTCATGTAAAGAAAAATGTCTTTAAAATACTTTGAATATATCTCCTCAAGGTTCGAGTCCGACATCGTTATCACCTCTTTTCACTCTATTAACTCAGAAATCGGAGAAGCGTTACAAGGAAAATAAATTTTTTTAAAAATTTTACTTCCATTAACAGATTACAGTATTTAAAATTGATAATGAATTTTCCACACACAAGCATATATAATGTGGAAAACTTTGCGTTACAAGCAAAGCACCTCGCCAACTTATCGGAAAGCGGCGAGGTGTAATTTTATTATTTAGATGTTATTGTAAATGAATATTATATTAATCCAAGGCTGCCGTAACAGTAAAATTACGCTCGCTGTCAATAACGGCAGTTACTTTGTCGGAAAGAGATATTTCAGTTCCCTTACTTTTAATCATTTCATTTACGCTGTCTGCATTGACACCCGTAACGGCAGAGATGATTTCAGCAGCCTTATCATCGGAAATTTCCTCATTTAAGGCGTTCATTTTGTAAACAACGGTATTGTCTGCTTCATTTAGGGTAAAGCTTTGCTGAACAACCGCATTTTTACCGTTGCCGCTTGTCGGCTTGAAAACAACGCTCATATAATAGGTTATAAGCGTTCCGTTATCGTTTGCTGTCGCAGTAACGGATTCGTCGTGCTGATATTTTTCATTCACAAATTCATAACCTATACCTTCCATTGCGGTTTGAAGCTCATCAATATCAACAACCGTTTTGTAATCAACAATCGTATCCGTTTCGCCGATAAAGTCGGTAATGGTGCTTTCGTTTAAGTAAGGTTCTTCCTCGCCTGCAAGAGCTTTATCAATGTACAGTCCGCCGTCTGTAATTTCATTGTTATAGTACGAATTAACCGTCAATGCCCAGCTTCCGTCCTTGTTCACAAAAGAGCACTCAAGACCGCCAACCGAATAATTGCCGCTGTATGTGTTTTCCTCTCTTGTGATATCGTTGTTTACTTCCTTCTTTATGAAATCAACAATTTTCTTTTTCTCTCTGCTCCCGAAATATCGGTCAAGATATTTTGAAAGAGTATCGGTATTCAAGCCGTTCGCAAGGTGCTCAGAAGAGCCTGAAAATGTGAGTGTAAGCAGAGTATCGGTGGAATATGTGTCGTTTACCGTCATTGACTTGTACACACTTAAGGTTGCATCTGCGGAATCGGCATCGTTGTACCAGTTATCTTTAACGGTGTTATCAAAGGTAGGAACAGTCAACGCACCACACTGTAACGAAGGGTGTGTTGAAATCGCAAGCTCACAAGAAACCTCTTCGCCCGTAAGCTCATGATAATAATTAGCCTCTTCCTCTACCGAATAGTTTTCAGTTTTCATTTCACTGCCGCAAGCAGTTAGGCTCAGTGCCAATGCACCTGCCAAAAATAAAGCCGTCAGCTTTTTCATTTTTTTAATCCTCTCTGTTCGTTTACCCCTCTGAAATTGTTTTGTCGGGCAACGATTCATAAAATATATTTGTATCTGTAAAGTCCTTTTTATAGGCTTCATCTACGGCACACGCAAGCAAAGCCTTGGCGTAAGCCG
>JBGVDU010000224.1:0-5023 GCA_045119555.1 Acutalibacteraceae bacterium
TATTAAATCTATCGGTGCAGTTAAGTATATGCCAAAACTTCAGGTTTTAAAGCTTGACGCAAAAAGCTGTAACGATCTTTCTCCTTTGGAGGAGCTTACCAAGCTTAAAGAGCTTTACTTATACAGCGAAGCTTGCTCGGATATTTCCGCATTGGCAAATCTTACGGATCTTAGAAATATCGAACTAAAAATGCCGAAGCTTAAGGATATTTCAGTTTTGGAAAATATGACATATCTCAGCTCTCTTGTTCTCGAAGGAACGTCAATAGATTCCGTCAGACCTATTAGAAATATAACAAATATCATTAACCTTGATATTTCGGATACAAAAGTTACCGAGGTATATTTCCTTAAAAGAATGACATATCTTGAGGATTTGGATGTTAGCGGTAATAAGATAACAGATTTTGAAAATCTTGAATTCTGCACAGGCTTGGTAAATCTTGATGTTGCCGATACAGGTATTACAAAATCTCAGTATGAAGAGCTTCTCTATGCTCTTCCAAATACAAATATTGTTTACAAGCATGAGGAGCAGACGAGCGGAGTTCTTGAAGATACAGACGAAGAAAGTACTGATACGGATTCCGATACGGACAGTGAATATTCCGAATATAATGAAGATAACGGCTACTATGACGAAAACGGTGAATTCCATCTTTATGATAATAACGGTGAATACACCGAAAGCACTTCAGGCGGTATGAATGGAGAAACAGGCGAAAATACTGAAAACTATGCCGACACCTCAAACGGATACTGGTTTTTGAATGATTATACAGGTGAATACTCATTCTATAATTATAATGATGGCGTAACCTACAACAACGGTGAAAACGGATATTATTATTATTAATCGGAACAATCCCGATACTTTAGGAAAAGTATCGGGATTGTTTTTATTTGGCATTAACTTTGCTTTCTTTTTTCACGATATAGGAGGAACTTTTGATGGAAAACATACTGAGTGTTTGTATTAATCCACTTTCGTCGGTATTTCGGTTATGCCTATAATCAATGCTGTAAAACTTTATTGATAATGATAAATATTTGCTTAGTTTAGAATAACATCATTGGATTGTCACCCTATGCAAATTTTTTCGGATTATTTCGGTTAGCTCTTTCTCCGATTAAGACTTCATGCCCTGTTCGTAGCTTTCGATCATTCTCTTTACCATCTGACCGCCGACAGAACCTGCCTGTCTTGCTGTGATATCACCGTTGTAGCCCTGCTTAAGATTTACGCCTACTTCGTTTGCACATTCCATCTTAAACTTGTCCATAGCCTCTCTTGCCTCAGGTACATTAAGCTTGTTATTACTTTTTGCTGACATAATTATTTCTCCTTTTAATTTCAATTTTTTAATTTCTTTTTTCAAATTCATTTGCGGTTTTGAGCTATCTCATCGCCGCAATAATATTTTGTGTATTTTTAATTTTTTTATCAAATGTAAATTTTTCATTTATTTTTGATAGTTAATGCTAATTTGTATGCAGGTGTAATGTTAAACAAAAAATAAAAATCGGAACGGAATTACCGCTCCGATATAATATTTTTTACTGCTTTGCAATATATATGTTTTATCACGATTCTTTTTTCTTTTTAAATTTTGAAACAACAAAAATCAAAAGGAATAAGCATAAAAACCCAAAAAGTCCTCCGCAGAAATCAAGCAGAACATCACTCACCTGTGCACTTCGGCCTGCGGGAAAGTATTGTATGAATTCATCGGTAACGGGCACGGCAAGGATAAAAAACAAAATTTTAAAAATTTCTCCTTTAAATTTTTTGCAGTAGGCAAAAACAGTAGAGGAAAGGAAAAATCCAAAAACAGCAAATTCTATAAAGTGTGCAGCCTTTCTTATAGTACCTGTGTCGAACAAATTCGGAATATTCAGAAAAGAAAGAATTCCGTCAAGTGTGCCGTAGGCAGAATCACTTTCAACGGTTGAAGCTACCGCAGACATGGATGAACGGCTAAATATAAAACAAACAATGATAATCGTCAAAAATAAGAGTATTCGCTTTTTCATTTTTTACATATTCCTTTCTGTGTTTTTATCTTAATATGAAACTTTTAACAAAATAATATTAATTGTAAAAAAGGGTATTGTCAATAGATTTAAGTTAATATATAATTGATAGGTACAGAATTTTTACAGATACGGAGGATTTTAGTATTGGAGAGTTTAGTGCAAACTTTGGTTGAAACACTCGGAGGTATTCCGTCTGAGCTTATTGTATTTATAATTTCATTGTGTCCTATTCTGGAGCTAAGAGGCGGTTTGCTCGCAGCTTCACTGCTTGGTATTGAGATGTGGAAAGCAATTCCGATTTGCGTGGTGGGCAACATTTTGCCGATTCCTTTTATACTTTTGTTCATAGAGAAAATTTTTGACAGGCTTAAAAATACGAAGCTTGTAAAGATGATTAACAAGCTTGAGCAGAAGGCAGAAAAGGGTGCGGCTCAGATTATGAAGCACAAAAAGTGGGGACTTCTTATTTTTGTAGGTATTCCGCTCCCCGGTACAGGTGCTTGGACAGGTGCACTCGTTGCGGCATTGTTCCATTTTAAGCTAAAGGATGCAGTTGTTGCTATCCTCGGCGGTATTGTAATGGCAACAGTTATTATGACTTTTATATCCTACGGTATCCCTGCTCTTGTAGGTTTGTTCTTGTAATCAAGGCGGTTGATTTTATGGAAAACAAAATTTTAAATTATGATATCGTAATTATCGGCGGCGGCACAGCGGGACTTGTTGCCGCCGTTTGCTCTGCCAAAAAGCTTAATAGCGGTAAACACAAAAGGCGAATAGCCTTGGTTGAAAAAGAAAACAGGGTCGGTAAAAAACTTCTTGCCACAGGCAACGGCAGATGTAATATGACTAATGAAAATATGTCACCCGATTTTTATAACGAAAGCGGACGTGCACTTGTAAAACCTTTAATTTCTAAATACAGCACAGATAAAATAATTGCATTTTTTAATTCGCTCGGTCTTATTTGCAAATCGGATTCGCAGGGAAGGGTATATCCTTATTCCGCACAGGCAACCGCAGTTCTTGATTTACTGAGAACGAATATTGACAAATACTCCATAGATACCATGTGCGAAACAAATATCACAGCAATAACCAAGACGAAAAACGGTTTTAAAATCAGTTCGCCCGATAAAACTTTTTTTGCCGATAAGGTAATACTCGCAACAGGCGGTAAGGCTTCCCCGAAGCTTGGCAGTGACGGTGCAACATATAAATTTGCCCAAATGCTTAATTTAAAATGCACACCTGTTTTTCCGAGCCTTGTGCCGATTAAGTGCAGCAGCGAATATTTGCCGTTTTTGAAAGGAATACGCACCTTTTCCGAGGTGTCGCTGATTGCTGACGGAAAGCTTATTCACAAGGAGCAGGGTGAGCTTCAATTAAATCAAAACAATATTTCAGGAATTTGTATTTTCCAGCTTTCACGCTTTGTAAATGAGTTTTTTACACTTAAATCAATCGGCGGAATTAAATATAAGAAGCTCACAGTCAATGTTGATTTCATGCCCGATTTTTCGCTTGATGAGCTTGAATCCATACTTTTAAGGCGAAGAAAGCAAATGGGCGATGTAAGCCTTGAGGAATTTTTTACGGGAATGTTCAACAAAAAAATAGGACAATTCTTATTAAAAAAGCTTAAAATAGCTCCGCTAAAAAGAGATGCTTATACTCTTTCGGATAATGAATTGCGAGCACTTGCAAGGGAGATAAAATCCTGTGATTTTATTCCGAGCGGCATTTCGGATATGGATTCCGCACAGGTTACGGCAGGAGGAATTGATGTGAGTGAAGTGGATAAAAATTTGGAAAGCGTGCATTTGAGGGGATTGTACATAGTGGGTGAAGCATTGGACGTTGATGGCTTCTGCGGCGGTTATAATTTACATTGGGCATTCACAAGCGGAATAGTTGCAGGCAATCATGCGGCAGAGTTTTACAAGAAAAATAAAGAGGTGAAAACATGATTAGAGTGAGTGATGTTAAGCTTCCGCTTGACTATGATAATGAAAAAATAAAATCGCTTGCTGCAAAGCAAATTAATATTGATAAAAATAAAATAGAGTCGGTTAAGCTTTTCAGACGAAGTGTTGATGCACGTCATAAGGACAGCATTTGTTTTATCGCAACTGTTGATGTGGAATTGAGAGTTGACGAAAATTCCGTATTAAGACGCTGTAAATCGAATAAAGCTGTTATTGCCGAACCCTATAAATACGAATTGCCAAGAAGTAAAAAGCTTGAAAAAAGACCCGTAGTTGTAGGTGCCGGCCCGGCAGGTCTTTTTGCCGCTTTGATTCTCGCACAGTCGGGGCAGTTTCCTATTCTAATTGAGAGGGGAAAAAGCGTAGACGAGCGTACCGAGGACGTAAACGAGTTTTGGACTAAAGGCTTGCTAAAAACAAACAGCAATGTTCAATTCGGAGAAGGCGGTGCAGGTACATTTTCAGACGGAAAACTCTATACACGATCATCAAAGAGGGGAGACATACGCGAAGTACTCCATCAGCTTGTGCGTTTCGGTGCCGATCCTTCGATTCTCATTGATGCGCATCCACACATCGGCAGCGACAAGCTTCCGATCGTGGTGGAGAACATCAGGAACTGCATCATCGAACATGGAGGAGAATACCACTTTGATTCACGCGTCACAGACATAGTCAAGAAAGGTGACGGCTCGTTTGATGTCATTGTGTCGTCGGGATTGCCGGTCGCAGCCGGCAATGACGGAAAATCCGGTGCCGGCAATGACGGAGCTTCGTCATCCCCGACACGATCGGGGATCTACTCGTCCCGCAAAGTAATCCTTGCCACAGGTCACTCAGCACGCGATATATACGAAATGTTCGACCGCAAAGGCTGGGAACTCCAGGCAAAGGGATTCGCTCTCGGTGTGCGTGTCGAGCATCCGCAGTCACTCATCAACAAGATCCAGTACCACGGCAAGTATCAGCCGTATATGCCTACAGCAGAATATTCTTTC
>JBGVDU010000225.1:0-1385 GCA_045119555.1 Acutalibacteraceae bacterium
AAATACTATTGAAAAGAAGATTAAGAACGAGCTCAACGCATGGCTTAAAAATGACCGTGAGGCTTACGAAAAATTCTTTGCAAACTTCGGCAGACAGCTTAAGTACGGCCTTGTTGCGGATTTCGGTGCACACAAGGATTCCGTTAAGGATTTGGTTCTTTTCTATTCTTCAACAGAGAAAAAGCTTGTTACTCTCAAAGAGTACGTTGAGAGAATGGGCGAGGATCAGAAGGATATCTATTTCGCAACAGGCGACAGCATTGATGCAATAGATAAGCTTCCGCAGACAGAGTATTTCCGTGAGCAGGGCAGAGAGATTCTCTACTGTGCCGAGGAGCTCGACGAGTTTGCTTTCCAAAGCCTTGCAAGCTACAACGAAAAGAATTTCAAGAATATTGTAAACGAAGATGTCGATGATGAAAGCAAGGAAAGCGATGAGAATAAGAACGACGACGAAACCTTGAAATTTGTTAAAGAGGTTCTCGGTGACAAGGTTAATGAGGTTGTATTCTCCAAGAAGCTTAAGAGTCACCCTGTTTGCCTTACAGCCAAGGGCGGAGTTTCCTTTGAAATGGAGAAATACATGGCTATGGCACAGCCTGAAGCTATGGTAAGAGCAGAGAGAGTTCTCGAAATCAATGCCGCTCACCCTGCCGTTAATGCTCTTGTTGCAAACATCACAGCCGACAGAGAAAAAGCAGAGAAGTACGCAAAGCTTCTTTACAGTCAGGCCTTGCTTATCGCAGGCTTGCAGGTAGAGGATCCGTCGGAGTATGCAGACCTTGTTTGCAGCTTGATGATTTAATTTAGTTAGCTTTGGTTAAATAATATATGAAAAGCCGATGATATTGATTGGGGTATCTCAACCGAGATTATCGGCTTTTCGCCTTTTAATTTTATAATTAATATGTTTATTGGAGGGCAGATGAATGTATGATGAAATAAGCTACGGTAAAATTCGAGAGTGGTTCACAGCGAAGGAATATCGTTTTAAAATATTGAAATTTATTTATAAGATATTTCCGATTGCGGTATATTTAGGTTATCCGCTTTTGCTTATGTATTTGATTCTCAGTCGTGATGACAGAATTTTGGAATCAATAACAGTACCGCTCGGAGTTTTTGTAACGGTAACTTTGCTAAGAAGGTTTATAAACAGTGCAAGACCGTATGAACGGCTAAAAATTGAACCGCTTATGCTTAAAGACACAAAAGGTTTGTCTTTTCCAAGCAGACACACAGCAAGTGCGGCGGTTATAGGTATGACCTTTCTTTATATAAATGTGCCGTTGGGAATTGTTTTCTTAACAATAGCGGCATTAATAGGAATATCGAGAGTTTGTGCGGGAGTTCATTTTCCAAGAGATGTTATTGCGGGACTTTTG
>JBGVDU010000226.1:0-3704 GCA_045119555.1 Acutalibacteraceae bacterium
AACAGGTCTTTATGAGAAGACTTATGTTTACGAGGCTGAAGCTGACGAAATCATTGAGTTTAAGGTAACAATGGACGGTGCTAAGTGGTTTGGTGTTGACGGCGGCGATACTAACGTAGCTATCGTATTCCCTGCTGACGGCGTTTATAACGTAACAATCACATTCAACGCTGAAACAAACGTACCGGGTTATGTTCTTGTTATTGACGGCACAGACACAGATTCTGAGGTTGAAACAACTGATACACCTGATATTCCTGTAGACACAGATTCCGATGTTGAAACAGCTGACACACCTGACGTACCTGTAGACACAGATTCCGATATTGAAACACCTGATGTTCCTGTAGACACAGATTCCGATGTTGAAACACCTGACGTTCCTGTAGATACAGATTCTGATTTAGAAACAGCTGATACTCCTGATGAGCCTTCTGACTCTGATGATGACACAGAAACACCGGATACAGCTGATACAGCAGTTTACTCCGTAGCAGGTGCTTTCAACGGTTGGGATCAGACTGATGTAGCAACAGAGCTTGTTTACAATGCAGAGACAGGTCTTTATGAGTATGTTGTAGAGCTTGCAGCAGGTTCTTATGAGTTTAAGGTAGTTACAAACCATGATTGGGCTGAGCCTTCTTACGGTAATGCAGATGGTTCTAATGTACTTGTTAGCGTTAACGATTTAGGCAATGTAACAATTACATTCAATGCAGACACTAAGGAAGTAAGCTTCTCAGGTGACTTTGTTTATGAAGTAACAGAGCATACATACAGAGCAGCAGGCGGATCTGATTTCTTCGGTTCAGGTTGGGATGCGGCTGACGACAACAACATTATGACTCTCAACGAGGAAACAGGTCTTTATGAGAAGACTTATGAGTATGATGCTGAAGCAGGCGAAAAAATTGAGTTCAAGGTAACAATGGACGGTGCTAAGTGGTTTGGCGTAGACGGTGGCAATGATAATGTAGTTATCGAATTCCCTGATGATGGTACTTACAACGTAACAATTACATTTGATGCTGAGAATAATGTTCCTAATTACACAATTACTCTCGCTTAAGATGAGCTTAATTAATAGCTTCTAAATATTTATTAAGTGATTTTCACCCCACACTTTTTTGTGTGGGGTGTTTTCCTTTATTCAAGAGGTTATTAAATCATATTGATAAATGTTGTAGTTTATAGCTCCGTAATTACGAATTTTTGATGAGTAATATGCCGCTTTGGTTTGTTTTATTTCAATATAAGTTGTCTTATTCTAAGCTTCATTTTTTTGAATAAACATAAGGTAAGTTTCAATGTAAATGATAATAACTTTAATCAGAGCGAATCTTTAGGCAACATTTGGTTTAACAGCTTTTCTTAATCTGCTCCAATGCACCCTTTTCAATTCTACTTACCTGTGCTTGCGATATTCCTATTTCCTTTGCTACCTCCATTTGAGTTTTGCCTGCGTAGAAACGCATTGAGAGGATTTTCTTTTCTCTGTCGGAGAGGTTTTCTATTGCTTCCTTAATGGCGATTTCCTCAAGCCAGTTTAGGTCATTGTTCTTGTCGCCGATTTGGTCCATAACGTAAATAGTATCATTGCCGTCAGAAAATACAGGCTCGTAAAGGGAAACAGGCTCTACTATCGCTTCGAGGGCAAGAACGATATTTTCTTTAGGCATGTCCAAAACTTTTGCAATTTCTTCAACTGTTGGCTCTCTGCCGTGTTTATTTTGAAGCTCTTCCTTCACCTGCATAGCCTTGTAGGCGGTGTCACGAATACTTCTGCTTACTCGTATATAGTTGCTGTCACGCAGATATCGCCTAACCTCGCCGATAATCATGGGCACTCCGTAGGTTGAAAATTTTACGTCCAAGGTATCGTCAAAGTTATCAATAGCTTTAATCAGTCCTATACAGCCGACTTGAAATAAATCGTCGGGATTTTCGCCACGGTTTGTAAATTTTTGAATAACGCTGAGCACAAGCCGTAGATTACCGTTAATCATTTCTTCTCTTGCTCGGCTTCGTTCACTCGGAGAACCTGTTTTCATTATGTGCAAAAGCTCTCGCTTTTCATTCTCTTTCAACACTTTTATCTTCGCAGTGTTTACTCCGCAAAGCTCAACCTTGTTATATTGCAAAAATAATTCCCCCAATCATAGCTTATGTTATAATTATTGCCATGATTGGGGGATTCATTCATTTTTTATATGTCATCGCTGTATTGAGAAATTTGCGAAAGCTTTTTCTGCATTTGTCGTGTGCGTACTCCGACAAGCTTTTCAAGCTCATTGTCGGCGGCTCTGAGTTTGTCTTGTGTGGCGGTTAAAGCGACGGAGAATTTGTTAAATTCGGTCGATACGTCCTCTAAAAGTTCCCAAACCTCACTGCTTCGTTTTTGAATTGCAAGTGTCTTAAATCCCATTTGCAGGCTGTTCAGCAAAGCCGCCATTGTGCTTGGACCTGCGATGTTTACTTTGAATTCCTTTTGCAGTACCTCTATCATTCCTCGGTTGACAACCTCGGAATACAGGCCCTCAAAGGGGAGAAACATAATCGCAAAATCGGTTGTATTTGGAGGGGAGATGTATTTGTCGTGAATGTCCTTAGCCTCCAAACGAATAACTCGTAAAAGATTTTTTGCCGCCTCATCAACTGCTTTTGAATCTCCGCAGTCGTAAGCATCTTTAAGAGCAACATAGGAATCTCCCGGAAATTTTGAGTCAATCGGAAGATAAACCGTGCCGCCGTTTTGTGAGGGGAGCTTTACCGCAAATTCTACCACGTTTCTTGAGTTTGGCTTTGTAGCAACATTTTCTTCATATTGCTCAGGTGAGAGAATTTCTCTTAAAATTGCTCCAAGCTGTATTTCTCCGAGGATACCCCTTGTCTTGACGTTCGATAAAACCTTTTTCAAATCGCCTACTCCGACGGCAAGAGTCTGCATTTCACCCAAGCCCTTATACACCTGCTCCAAGCGGTCGTTGACAATTTTAAACGATTCAGTCATTCGGCTGTCGATGGTTTGATTTAATTTTTCAGTGACAATAGTTCTCATTTCGTCAAGCTTTAAATTGTTTTGTTCTTGTATTTTATCAAGCCGTTTTTCAATCGTCAGACGAATTTGCGAAAGCTTTTGCTCATTTTCAATCGAAAATGTTTTCAGCCGCTCCTCCATATTTAAAAGCTGAGCAGACTGCGATTGATTGGAGTTCATCAAGTTTTCAACAATTACCTTGCTCAATGTGGAAAAACTGCCCTGCACAGCCGAGTTAATTTCTTGACGCTGCTGGCGGTCTTGATTGGAAATTTCCTGTCTAAGCTTTGACTGCTGTGAAGTCAATCGTTCGTATATTTCTTTTTGATGAGAATCGTTTTTCTCAACTTGCTGAATAATTTCGCTGTTGCCGCCGCTGCTGTCGGAAATTTTTTTGATAAGATAAATAAGCACTGCAAGATTGATAACAAGCAGGACGATAATTACAATCGCTAAAGCGGTATTCATACGGTCACCTCTGTATAATATCTTTATACTAATTATACAGCGAAAAGCAACCGATTTCAACAAATGTTCGTTTACAAGAATTAAAACTTGCTCACTATAACCTTATCGCATTTCGGCGGTGAATACATAAATTCGGAGATTGAGGCACCGTTATAAAAATATTTCGGCGGCAGGGGAGGCTTTTCAGAATCAAAGGTGT
>JBGVDU010000227.1:0-3810 GCA_045119555.1 Acutalibacteraceae bacterium
AGCCTTAGAAAGGATAACAACAATGAAAAATAAAAAACATATCATTGCATATATTGTACTTATGGCGGTTTAAATGGGAGAACCTGCTGACAATGGTTCTCCCCACTTTATCTTCCGGCTATCACCTATTCAAGTTTCGCTCAAGCCTTTTCAAAGGCTTGCAGATTCCAAAGACAGCGTCTTTGGTCGCTCACCGCAGTGAGCGAAACCTCTTATACTCCCACTCAGCGGAGAGAGGCACTAAAGGATTTTCGCACTTTCGTGCAGTTTGAACGGGGAAAACCTGCTGACAGTGGTGCTCCACGGAGTACCTGACTGTTACTTTCTCAGATACTGTAAAAATTTATTTATTTTTACACTAAAGCTGTCTAAAAAATTTTTCAAAAAGTTGTATAGTTGCATGCAACTTTTTCTCTTTTCGTCGGGTTTAGTGAAGGGAGGTTTTTAATTAATGATTTATACTGACAGGAAGAATTTAAGTATTCCGTTTGATGAACGCATTATCGGGCATTTTGGTGACAATCTCGTTGACACGTTAAGCTTTGAAATTAATGAGAAGCTTAGCGGTAATTACAAATTTGTGCTTTACATTTCGTTCTATGACGGTAAAACAAATTCGATTATTCTCGAAAAAGGCACGGAGGACAATATTTATTATTGGTCGGTTAAGGCGGAGCAAATCTTCACTGCGGGCATTGCCTACATTCAAATTAAAGCCATTTCGGAAAGTGGTGAAATTTGGCACAGTCCAAAAGCTACCGTTGAATTTTTGGAATCTATTGACGGAAACGAAGTCAGCGGCAGTTATTCGCCAACTGTTTTTGAACAGCTGGACAAGAAAATCAACGAGGTTTACGAATACGTTGAGGATTTTAAAAATTCACTTGATGATTTACTCGAAAATACGCTCGATGAGAATGATTATATCACCCGACCCGAAGCCGAAGAGCTTATTGCCGAGAGTATTGACAACTTACTTTTACCGCTCAATCAACGCTTGGACGGCGAAAACGTGACTATTTAAAAAAATAACAGCACCCTGTTCATCTTAAAAAGGTGAACAGGGTGCTTATTTGCAAATTTATCAATAAAAACATCAATAAATTTATAAATTAATTTAACGATAAACCATCAAATCAATGCTTTACAGGTTCAGCGTAATCCACACCGAAGGTTTCTACCGTAACGGATTTCATAACCTGCGGGTCAAGAGGCTTATCTCTGAAATCTGTATCGCACTCGGCAATCTCGTTTACAACATCCATACCTTCGATAACCTTACCGAAAGCGGCATACTGACCGTGGAGGTGTGGAGCATTTTTGTGCATAAGGAAGAACTGAGAACCTGCGGAGTTCGGGTCCATTGCTCTTGCCATTCAGAGAACACCCTCTGTATGAGCGAGATCATTCTTAAATCCGTTGCCGGCGAACTCACCGTCAATATGATAACCAGGGCCGCCTGTGCCTGTTCCCTGAGGACAACCGCCCTGAATCATGAAGCCGTAAATTACACGGTGGAATGTAAGACCGTTGTAAAAGCCCTTCTTAACGAGAGAAATAAAGTTATTTACTGTATTCGGAGCAATCTCGGGGTACAATTCAGCCTTGATAACCTTTCCGTTTTCCATTTCAAATGTAACAATAGGATTTGCCATAATAAACTTCCTTTCCAAACGGCTTTGCCGTTTTTTAAAATCTTGCTTAGCATTTGCAAGAATGACATTTCTATTTTACCAAAATACGTTAAATAAATCAATGGGAATTTATTATTTAAAAATGAATAACAAAAAAGACTAAGGTGCGAGGTGATTGCGATCCTCTCGCCTTAGCCCAATTCATAATCGGATTATGATGTTTATATTATAGTACATTTAAAATCGTTTGTCAACAATTTTTTTAATAAATCTATTCATTTTTTGTGTCAATTTATTTTTGTTGATTTATCAATTCAATGTGCTAACAATAGCTATGATTACTTATACATATTTTGACCTTTTCATCAGAATTAACGCCACTACATACAAAGCCGCAAACAGCAAAGTGTAGTTATATTTGGATCTGATTAAAACAAAGAATCCGGCACAGGCTGTCGGAATGAGGATTATCACCGTAACCACCGTCATTATAATTTGGGAAGCTCTCGGCGAAAGCTTTCGGCAAAGCAAAATATACACAAGCTGACCGCCATCTGTGGACTCCATCGGAAGCAGATTAAATATTGCCAGTGCAAGACTTATCATAGCTGTATTGCGTAAAAAGTCATTCGGACAGAGAGTATACGCCAACTTAAAAACGGCGAATGTCAGCAAATTTACGAGCGGCCCTGCACATATAATAGCTATATCCTGACTGTACGGCCGCATACCCCTCTGCTTGTCGGAGATAGCGATATTAAAAAGATTGACCGTGATATCCACCCTATCGCACCCACATTTCAGCATAACTAAAATATGCCCCATTTCGTGAAGAGCGGTACAGGCAAATGCAATTACATATTTGCTGTCCTTACATAATATTACTGCTCCGCAAATAAAAGCAACAGTGATATAATCAAACGAAATATTAACCTTCTTGAGAGCTAAGTTCATTTATTGCTTCTCTGATAAAATCATCGTTGTCGTCGTTCTGCATATCAATTATAATTGAGTTGTTGAGGTTTGTATAATACATTTCTTTCACATTATCGTAAAATTCCCCGCCGAAGCTTTTTATAACATAAGCGGCAATCGCCAAAATTATGCACACCGCAAGCTGAAAAGTAAGGACAGTTTCTCTCGAAGAATTTTTGTCTTTTTGCTTTGGCTTTTTCTTTTCTTTTTTTGGCAGTTCCTCGTTTTGTTCGCTTGATGAATTTTGATTACTTTCATCACCCGTCGGAATATACTGCTGAGAAGTAATAAATCCATCTTTTTCGGTTGTTTGGATATTCCCATCCTTAGGCGGCACGGCAGAATTTTCAAAACCGTACTCTATACTGTCATATCGTTCCGTAATCTAAACACCTCTTTTTTTTAAATTTTAATCGGTTAAAAACAAACTAACCGTAAACAACATACCAAAAGCCAAAAAGTATTTGGCAAGTATAGCGGTAAGATACCCCGGGGAGAACCACTGTCAGCAGGTTCTCCCCACTCAAACCGCATGAAATACAAAAATTCCTTTTGTGCCCCTCTCCGCTGAGTGGAGTATAAAGGAGTTTCGCTCACTGCGGTGAGCGACCAAAGACGCTGTCTTTGGAAACTGCAAGCCTTTAAAAAGGCTTGAGCGAAACTTTGATAGGGTGATGTTTTACGGCAAAAATAATAAAAAATAAACAAGGCGGTCGCAAGGTCGCCGAGATAAAAGCGAGCGACTTGAAGCCCGTAGGGCTTCACCCAGAGCGAGCGGCAAAGGACTAATGTAGACAGACAAAAGTTCGCCGTAACGAAACGGGGGTGTCGGGGGAAATTGCCGTTTTCAGGCAATTTCCCCTGACTTCGCTTTTGCCTACTTTGGCCGAACAGCAAAAGTAGGTGCCCCGCCCCGGCATGAGGGGCAAAAGTAGAGTAAATAGAGAACAGATTTTCAGCAAAGCTGAAAATCATTAATCGGCGAAAAACAACCTAACCGTAAACAACATACCAAAAGCCAAAAAGTACATGGCACGTATAGCGGTAAGTTACCCCGGGGAGAACCACTGTCACCAGGTTCACCCCATCCAAACTCCACGAAAGTCCAAAACTTCCTTTGTGCCCCACTCCGCTGAGTGGAGTATAAGGGTATTTCGCTCACAGCGGTGAGCGACAATGACGCTGTCCTTGACCTGCAAGC
>JBGVDU010000228.1:0-5085 GCA_045119555.1 Acutalibacteraceae bacterium
GAAAAAATGCTCATGCAACGCTTTGAGTCAATGAAAATCCCTGCTGTCTTGGCACTCAACAAGATAGACAAGCTGAAGGAAAAGAGCGAGGTTATCAATCAGATTTCAAATTACAGCAAGGAATTTGATTTTGACGACATCGTTCCCGTATCCGCACAGACGGGTGACGGAATAGACGACCTTGTAAACGCTCTCTCAAAGCAAGCGGAGGAGGGCATGCACATGTTCGATTCCGAAACAATTACGGATCAACCCGAGAGAGTGCTTGCATCCGAGATTATCAGAGAAAAGCTTCTCAGACTTTTGGATAAGGAAATTCCTCACGGAACAGCCGTTGTTATCGAAAGATTCAAGCAGAGAGCAAACGGCATTACAGACATTGATGCAACCATTTATTGCGAACGCAGCAGTCACAAGGGTATTATTATCGGCAAGGGCGGTTCTATGCTCAAAAAGGTCGGAAGCTACGCCCGTCAGGATATGGAAAACTTCTTTGACTGCAAAATAAACCTCACTCTTTGGGTAAAGGTTAAAGAGGACTGGAGAAACCGTGAAGGAATTCTCCGTTCGCTCGGTTATGACCAAAATAATTTCGACTGACAATAAAATATTAACAAACTTTAACAATTTCTCATTCTACAATTTTCAATTAATATTACCGCCGCTTAAAGCATATACTCTTTATAAGAAGTTTACCAATACTGTTATCCAATTAAAAACAGAATATTTTTAATCGGATAACACCTTCTAAACATGACTCATTAATTTTAGCGGAGGTAAGAAAAATGAATGAAATCGATGCATGGAAGAACTTTATCACAACCGGCAGTGTTAAGGATTATCTGACTTACGCCTCGATAAAGAACAGCAGCAATACGCAGAATCCGCAGGAGGAAGTAAATGAAGGTCAACACGGACGGACTGGTTATTCGGGAACAGAGTATAAAGGAACAAGACAAGCTGATCACTGTCTTAACAAGAAGTAACGGAATTATTCGTGCCTTTGTTCACGGTGCAAAGAGCATTAAAAGTCCCAAGAGCACAGCAACGGGACTGCTCACCTACTCCCGATTTGTCATATATAAAAGTCGGGAGAACTACATAATTGACGAATGCTCCGCACAGGAGGTTTTTATGCCTCTGAGAAAGGACGTTGAAAAGCTTGCACTTGCCCAATATTTCTGTGAGCTTTTGTCGGAGCTTGCCCCCGAGGATGACAATGCGGAAGAGTATTTGCGTCTTGTACTCAATTCTCTTTATTTTTTATGCAAGGGAAGTCATTCAAATTCCTTGATAAAAAGTGCGTTTGAATTGCGGCTTTTATCTCTTTCCGGCTACATGCCCGACCTCGTATGCTGTAACGGCTGTGCATGCTATGAGAATGAAAACATGTACTTTCTGCCCAAAAGCGGCATTCTCGTCTGCGGTGACTGTATAGGCAGTTACAAAGAAAGAAGCATTCAAACGGGACTTGGTGTAACAGCGGCAATGCGACACTGCATATACTCAGAATTCAACAAGCTTTTCGCCTTTTCCCTATCCGAGGAAGGACAACCGGCACTTGAGCTTGCGATTGAAGAATACATGTCTCACCGACTTATGAAGTCATTTCGTACACTTGATTTCTACAAACAGATGAGAAACATTTGACAAATTGCAGATTGAAAAAGGAAATTTAAAAACTAACATAAAGTGATGACTATGAACAATAAAATGAACAAACATTACCATGCTCTTGAGCTTGATAAAATCCTTACTCGAGTTGCAGATTTAACAAGCTGTGAGGACGCAAGGGAAATGGCTCTTGCCATTACTCCCTCAACAGGACTTTTTGAGGTCAATGAGCTTTTAAAAGAAACGAGCGATGCCCATTCCCTTTCGGGTCGCTTCGGTACTCCCGCATTCGGCGGACTTACCAATGTTACAAGCTCTCTTCGCAGAGCCGAAGCAGGTGCATCTCTCACTACCACGGAGCTTTTGAAAATAGCAAGAGTTCTCCATGTAATAAGAACTCTTAAGGAGTGGAGAAAAAAATCGTCCTCCGTTCAAAGCGTGCTTGATTTACGCTTTGACACTCTTATGCCGAGCAAATATCTTGAAGAAAAAATAACAAGCTCAATTCTCTCCGAGGACGAAATTGCAGATAATGCCTCCAATGAGCTTGCGACAATCAGACGCAAAATTAAAATGACCTCTTCAAAGGCAAGAGATCAATTAGAAAAAATGATTCGCAGCACCGTTATGCAGAAATACTTACAGGATAACATCATAACCATGCGTAGCGGACGTTTTGTTATTCCCGTTAAAGCAGAATGCAGAGGAAATGTGCCGGGTCTTGTACATGACACAAGCGGAAGCGGTGCTACCGTATTTATTGAACCTATGTCCGTAGTTGAAGCAAACAACGAAATTAAGGTTTTGGAATCCAAGGAGCAGGACGAAATCGCACGAATTCTCTACAATCTAACCTGCGAGGTGGGCACAAATGCCGACCAAATCATAAAAAGCTACAATGCGGCGGTTGAGCTCAATGTAATTTTCGCCAAGGCGGATCTTGCATATAAAATGAAAGCAAGCCTGCCTATTATGAATGACAAGGGTATTATTGAGCTAAAAAAAGCACGTCACCCACTCATCGACCCCGAAAAGGTTGTGGCTACGAATGTTACACTCGGCATCGACTTTGACACTCTTATAATTACAGGTCCAAACACAGGCGGAAAGACAGTTTCCCTCAAGCTTATCGGACTGCTTACCTTAATGGCAATGTGCGGACTTATGATTCCCGCAGGCGATAACAGTCAGCTTAGCGTTTTCGATTATGTTTTTGCCGATATCGGCGATGAACAGAGCATTGAACAATCGCTCTCCACATTCTCGGCTCATATCACAAACACGATTGATATTCTGAAAACAGCCAACAGCCGTTCTCTCGTTTTGCTTGACGAGCTTGGTGCGGGAACAGACCCGATTGAGGGTGCGGCACTTGCTATTGCAATTTTGCAGGAGTTCCGTGCCAAGGGTGCAAGAATTGCTTCCACAACTCACTATGCAGAGCTTAAGGCATTCGCCTTGCAGACAAAGGGCGTTGAAAACGGCAGCTGTGAATTTGACGTTTCCACTCTCCGCCCGACATACAAGCTTTTAATAGGTGTTCCGGGACGCTCCAATGCGTTTGCTATTTCACTTCGCCTGGGAATGGAAGCCGACCTTGTCGAAAAAGCACAGCAGTTAGTTTCCGCTGAAAGCCGTCAATTTGAGGACGTAGTTTCCGCACTCGAAAAGCAACAGCAGGGCTTAGACAGAAAGACGAAGGAAATCGAGGCGGCACAGAGAAAAGCAGTAAAAGCACAGCTGAAAGCCGAACAGGAGCTTGAAAAGGTTCGCAGAGATGCTCAGCATGAAATAGAAAAAGCACGTCAGCAGGCACAGGAGCTTATGGCAAAAACAAGAGCGGAAGCACTCGCCCTGCTCGATGAGCTGGAAGCAACCAAGAAAAAGACAGATGTTTCCGCCGAAGATAAATCAAAGCTCAGAAGCAAAATCAAAAGCCTTGAAAACACCGCCGACCCTGTTGCCAAGAGGGCGAATGACGGCTATACTCTTCCACGCAAGCTGAAAATCGGTGATGAAGTCTTGATTTTTGATATCGACAAAAACGCAACTGTGCTTGAGCTTCCCGACAATTCGGGTAAGGTGCTTGTACAGGCAGGCATTATTCAAACAAGAGTGGCACTGTCAAATCTTCGCTTGCTCAACACTCAAAAGAAAAAGCCGACTTACACTTCATCAAAGCGTGCCGTGAACAGGAGTAATCTCGATGTCAAGGCAGTAACTGAAGTTGACCTCAGAGGTATGACGGCTATCGAAGCTATTATGGAGCTTGAATCGGCTATCGACTCCGCTGTTATGATGAATATGAATCAAATAACAATAATTCACGGAAAAGGCACAGGCGTACTTAGAACCGAGGTTCACAAATTTTTGAAAACCTGCAAATTCATCAAAACTTATCGCCTTGGTGTTTACGGTGAGGGCGAAGCAGGCGTAACCATTGCCGAGCTTAAATAATTCATACAATATCAAATAACACCGCACAGACCGTAACATTCTGTGCGGTGTTATTACGACAGAGCATAATATAAATTTGCAGAGGTGATTAAAATTAAAAGGGCAATAAAAACAACGCTTACTGTTATTCTGATTATCATACTTCTTCTCGCCCTTGGCTTACTTATCGCACTCGGGCTTGCTTTTCAGGACGAAAACACCGATAAATACAACTCTACTCCGTCCTATGAGCCTGTAAAGGAGATGGCAATCAGTGCGGCTGTGAGCAATGAAGCCTTTATAACGCAGGACGATTTAAATTCCGTTGCCGCATATCTTTTGGAGCTGGCAAAAGCAAACGGATACTCAAACGGTGACTGCACTATAAATGCAGTATATTTTGAGATTAATACCGACACACCGTCACGAATTTATTTTCAAATCAGCTGCAAAGGAAAAAAACTTGGATTCTCCGCAGACGTCAATATCATGCTGAACGAAAGCAGCGGAAATATTGAAATATCCTTCGACAATGCTGCGGTAGGAAAATTAAATATTCCCAACTCACTTGTCTTAAAGGCACTTTCAATGACTGATTTAGAGCAATCCGCATCATGCCTGTCAATCAACGATTTAACCGTTGCAGTGCCCTCAAGTTATTCTATTGAAATAGAGGATATAGGTACACTCGTTGACATTGATATTGAACACATGGAGCTGTCAGACGGGCAAATTTACATTCAAACAAACCCTATCGCACTGGATATTGCAAATAATATCAAAAACATTTTCGGGAATGAAATCAGTTCAATTACAGATTATTTTGGAGATTTATTTTGAAAAGCTTTAATAATAACTTGAATCTATACGATTCACTGAAGAATTATTCTAAATCGGACGCCTGCCCCTTCCACATGCCGGGGCACAAGCGAAATACGGATTTACTTGGAAACAGCCTCCCCTACGACATCGACATAACAGAAATTAACGGCTTTGACAATCTGCACAATGCAGACGGTATTTTAAAAAATGCCG
>JBGVDU010000229.1:0-10562 GCA_045119555.1 Acutalibacteraceae bacterium
GGTCAAGGACAGCGTCCTTGTCGCACTCCGCAGAGTGCGAAACACCCTTATACTCTACTCAGCGGAGTGGGGGGTATCGGTATCTTTCGTCTGAAATCAAGCTTGAAGGGGGGCGAACCTGCTGACAGTGGTTCGCCCCCCATAAATAAACTGCCTGTTCTATTGGCACAAGGTGCAGAAATCAAACAAACAAAATGCCGTTATACGGCATTTTGAGGGAGTAATATACAGTCAAGGGCGTTGCCCTTAAAACCCACCAAAGGCTCTGCCTTTGGAAACCGCAAGCTTTTGAAAAAGCTTGACCAAAACTTCAACAGGCTTAGTTATTATGCCTGTGATGTCGGAGAGTGTTTTGTTCCTCAAAGAATTGTTTGTTTTAATTGGAATAGCAGAATGATTTAATAAAAATAATAACAAGAATTTGCCGTTTAAATATTGAACGGCAAAATGTCGTTTTAACTAAGGAGTGGTATCAATGAAATATCACGTTGAATTTCCCGGTTTTGGTTTGGGTTTTGATATATCTCCCGTTGCTTTTTCGATAGGAAATTTCAAAGTCTATTGGTATGGAATAATAATCGCAACGGGTTTTATCCTCGCAGTAATTTACGGAATGAAGGCGGCAAAGCGTCGGAATGTCAATGACGATAAGCTTTTAAACTGCATTATTGTCGGATTGATTACAGCCGTTGTTGGTGCAAGGCTTTATTACGTTGCCTTCAGCTGGGACAGCTTTAAAGATGCCCCGATGAAAATACTGTACATACATCAAGGCGGTTTGGCAATTTACGGCGGCTTAATCGGTGCTTTGATCGGCGGTTTGACTGTTGCGAAAATTCAAAAGATGAAAATTCCCGCCGTGCTTGATATTGCCGTGCTTGGTTTTCTTATCGGACAAGGCATAGGCAGATGGGGAAATTTCACAAATCAGGAGGCTTTCGGTACTGCTACCGATCTGCCGTGGAGAATGGTCAGCGAAGCAACAGGCGGAGTGGGTGTTCACCCGTGCTTTTTGTATGAGTCGATTTGGTGCTTGCTTGGTTTTGTTCTTCTACATTTTTACAGCAAAAAATTCCAAAAATACGACGGAGAAATTTTCCTTATGTATCTTGCATGGTACGGCTTTGAGCGAACCTTGGTGGAGGGCTTGCGAACAGACAGCCTCTATTTACCGTTTATTCAGATCAGAGTTTCTCAGCTGTTGTCGTTTTTATTGTTTTTAACATGCATTATATTTATTGTTATAAACTATTTTAAAATAAAAAGAAGAGTGAATGTTCCCGAAGTTTCAACATCAAAAGATGAAGAAATCTCACCCGAAAACGAAGAATAAGTGTATTTTTTTTAATAAATTTACGCCTTATTCCGCTTAAATCAGCAAAACATATTGAAAAATGTTACGAATAGTTGTAAAATGAATCTGTACCGTTTAAACATAAAGAGATATGTTTTACAATATTTGTAAAGGGGATTTGAAATGGCTAATCTTATAAACGGAAAAGAAATTTCCGCACAGGTTAAAGCGGAAATTGCAAAAGAAGCAGAAAAGCTTGCTGAGTTCGGTATTACTCCGGGTTTGGCTGTAATTATCGTTGGTGATGATCCGGCATCTAAAATTTATGTAAATAATAAAAAGAAGGCTTGTGAAGAGGTAGGCTTCTATTCGGAGGTTTTCGAGCTTCCCGAAAAGACATCTCAAAAAGAGCTTTTGGAGCTTATCGACAAGCTTAACAAGAGATTTGATATAGACGGCATTCTCGTTCAGCTGCCTTTGCCGAAGCATCTCAATGAAAAGGCTATCGTCGGTGCTATTTCTCCGAAAAAAGACGTTGACGCTTTCAGTCCTTTCAATGTAGGAAGAATTATGATCGGCGAATACAGATTCTTGCCTTGCACACCCGCAGGCGTTATGGAGCTTATCAAGTCCACAGGCGTTGAGGTAAGCGGTAAGAACTGCGTTGTAATCGGCAGAAGCAACATTGTCGGCAAGCCTATGGCTATGCTTTTGCTTCACGAGAACGGCACTGTTACAATTTGCCACAGCAAGACAGAGAACCTTGCCGAGATTTGCAAAAATGCGGATATCCTCGTTGCGGCAGTAGGCAAGCCTAAGTTTGTAACTGCTGATATGGTAAAAGAGGGAGCTGTTGTTATTGACGTTGGCATGAACAGAGATGAGGACGGTAAGCTTTGCGGCGATGTTGACTTTGAAAACGTAGAGCCGAAGGCATCCTTCATTACTCCTGTTCCGGGCGGTGTAGGTCCTATGACAATCGCAATGCTTATGAAAAATACTCTCACAGCAGCGAAGATTAATGCTTCCGCAACTTCTCAGAAGAGCAAGAAATAATAAAATTACAATCAAAAACAGACTCCGTCCTTGCCTTTGACATCGGCGGAGTTTTTTGTAATTTGAATTTGATTATATTTTTTATTTTACGGCATTGTTAGAGCGTTTTTACAAAGAAATTCAAAGAATATCAAGCTTGAAACAAGGTGTTATTTTTTGTAAATTTGTGAATGTGACGGTTATGTTAAGTCTACGTTTAATTTTTTTGAATCGACACGGTAATCTGTACAAAAATTGGACGGCGAATTTTACAAGTCCTACAAATATTTTTTAGTGGCAGAAAAAGACTTGTTAATCGTTTACAAAAGGTTTATACTTATAATTGTATAAGTGGGATAAGTGTTTATATCCTAACTAATTTATCTTAATATATGGAGGTAATAACTATGGCAAAGAAACCACTTAGACTGTTGAGTGCTACACTTGCTCTTCTTATGGTGGCAAGCACGACAGTTTCGGCTTCGGCAGCAACTGTTACGGTGGAAAACTCCGAAGCAGCGTTGGCTAAACAG
This sequence comes from Acutalibacteraceae bacterium, assembly GCA_045119555.1. Lineage (GTDB taxonomy): Bacteria > Bacillota > Clostridia > Oscillospirales > Acutalibacteraceae > RUG592. The sequence continues at coordinate 2,863 of JBGVDU010000229.1, forward strand.
TATTCGACGAATAGTGTTGGTGTGGGTAAAAACAAGACAATTTCGGTAGACGGAGATATTTCCGATTGGGATAGCTCGATGATTATCGCACAGGGTGCTGCAAATGATGACCCTCGTGTATATCGTCCGAACTCAATGTATGAGGTAGGAGAAGATATGTACACACTCTACGGTGCGTACGATGATAGTAATCTCTATCTTATGTGGGAGATGACAAATGTACAGGATGTAGTTGCTCCAAGCGATGATTATCCGATTTCGCAGGGCACACTTTGGCAGACGCAGGAGTTCCCGTTCATGATTTTGGTTGATACGGGTAAGAGTGAGGATGCTATCGGAAATAACGGTAAAACTGCTGCCGACGGCTATCTTTGGAATATACATGCTTCATTTGCAAACAGCTTCAACAGAGTTATTACTATGAACTGTAAGGGCGGAAACGGTCCTTGGGTTTATGGCGGTGACAGCTCGGGTATAAACGAAACAGAGATGTTGGATGCAACAACCTCCAATATTAAAATGGATTACGGAATGGGCATTCTAAGCGATAAGGTTACAGGTATTGACGGTGCATACGGCTCTAACAACAATAGAGTAGTTGGTGACGTGTGTGATGATTCGGCTGCTTGGGTTGACTTTAATACAAAGGGTCACGACAGTGCTTCAAAGGATTTCTTCTATGAATTGTCTATTCCTTACAGTGAACTTGGAATAACAGCATCGGATGTGAAAAACAACGGTGTTGGTGTAATGGTTATGATTACAAGCGGTATGTCAGGTATGGACTGCTTGCCGTATGACGCATCAATGAACGACAATGCCGATCTTGACGATGCTGCAAATTCTCAGGAAAACAACAGCTTCGAGAAGAGCGATGACGACTATGTTACTGCTTCTTTTGCAAGAATCGGTGCAGGTGCTCCGGATACCGACAGAACAACAGACACAACGACAGATTCAACAACAGATACAACAACTGATTCTTCAACAGATACAACCTCTGAGGATTCACAGACAGATACAACAACTGAAATTGAATCTGATCCCGATACAGAAACCGAAACAGATACAGATTTCGGCGACGGTGTTGTAAAGGTATCGGCTGATGTAAAAGAGGGTGAAACAGTAGATGTTACACTCAGCATTACAGACTTAAAGAATGTTGCAGGTGTTTCATCACAGTTTACATACGATGACAGCAAGTTTGAGCTTATCGGCACAGAGGGCTTGCTCGGCGATGTGAAGTTCAACGATTCCACAAGCGGTACGGTTCTTTGGAATGCTCTCTTCGGTGAGGACGGCATGAGCTTTACTTCAGCTAAGGAAGTAGTTACACTTTCCTTTAAAGCACTTGCCGATAATAACGGCGTTGTAGGTACAAACACTGTAAGAGATATTTATGACGCAGACTTGTCAACAGTAAACTTTGACAGCATTACAGCAAATGCTGCGGTTTCCGGCGAGGATGACAGCAAGCTTGAGTTTACTGCCGATGTTAAGAAGGGCGACCAGGTAACAGTTACTTTCTATGTAGAGGGTATCTTTGAAGGTGTTTCTTCAAAATTTGAATATGACTCAAGCAAGTTTAAGTTTGTTAAAGCAGGCGACGGTATGTCCGTAGCTGCAGAGAATCAGTACAATGCTGATGAAGACGGTGTTGTTTTGTGGAATACATTATTCACCGATGATGAAGATGTTGATGTAGATCCGCTTACGTTCTTCACCATTACATTGGAGGCTCTTGAGGATTCCAACGGCGTTTTTGCAACGAACTATATAAAAGATATATTCAATGACAATCAAGAAAAGGTAAGTGCCGATGTGCTTGGTACTATTGTTGATGTAACAAGCGGCACAGATTCCGACACAACAGATACAGATACAGAAACAGACTCCGACAAAGAATCTGATACAGATTCCGATACAAACAACGACTACGGTTACGGTGTTCTTGTTGATGTTCCTTTCACAGCTAAGAAGGGCGATACAGTTAAGTTTACAGTTTCTATTGCAGATGCTGAAAACGTAGCAGGTATTGTTGCTAATTTGAACTATGACGACTCCGCTCTTGAATACAAGGCTTATACTTCGGATTACGCCAGTGCTACTGTAAACGGTGCAGCATCCGGTAAGGTTGAGTCTAATATCACATTTGATTACAAGGGCGAAAACTTCTCAAATAAGACAGATGTTCTTACATTTGAGTTTACAGCTCTCAAAGACATCGCTGCAAGCGAAAAGCTCGTTACTTATTCCGTTGAAGAGCTTTATGAGGGTCAGAACGGACCTGACGGCTATTTGTCAGACATTTCTTCCGATAAGGTAAGCGTTAGAGCAGACGTTGAAACAAACGCTACTCTCGAAGGCAAAAAGGTAGAGGTTGTTGCTAAAGCAGGCGATACTATCACAGTTTATACAAAGGTTAAGGACGCTGCAAAGGCTCTCGGTATTTGCTCAATTCTTAACTACGACAGCAGTGTATTGCAGTACAACGGCGAACTTGGCGGCGTTGGTTCAATCGTAATCGGTGATAAGACAGAAAACCGTCTTGTTTGTACTTCTATGCTCGAGGCAACAGGTACAGACCTTACAGCTGAAACAGACGTATTCGTTCTTTCGTTCACAGCACTTACAGACATCACAAGCGATGACTTGGTAATGTCTTATATTGTTGATGAATTCTATGATTTCAGCTACAATGATTTCGACTTCGATGCAACAGTAAGCGTTGTTGCAGTTACTGAAACAGATACAGATACTGAAACAGAAACTGATACAGAAACTGAAACAGATACAGAAACTGAAACAGATACAGAAACAGAAACTGAAACAGATACAGAAACAGATACAGAAACTGAGACAGATACAGAGACTGAAACAGATACAGATACAGAAACTGAAACAGACACAGAGACCGAAACAGATACAGAAACTGAGACAGACACAGAGACTGAAACAGATACAGAAACTGAGACAGACACAGAGACTGAAACAGATACAGAAACTGAAACAGACTCCGATCCTGAAACAGATTCCGATAATTCTGACAAAGATGTAATAACTGTTAAGATCGGTGACGTAAACCGTGATGGTACAGTTACTGCTTTGGATTCATTCATTCTTCAGAGAGTATTGGTAAGCTATGATAAATTGGATGAAATTGAAACATTCATTGCCGATGTAAACGGTGACGGTATGTTGAACACATTTGACTGTCTATACATTTTGCGTTTCTCCGTTGGTTATTCGGTAGATGCAATGGTAGATCAGGATGTAGAACTGGATCTCAGTACATTAGTAAAAAAATAGTGAATTAATCGACTTTATAAAGTTCCCCGATGGTGTTTGCCATCGGGGAGTTTTTATATTTTTGAAAGTGATTTAGTGCGAACAAAACATAAGCTTTCTCTTGAAAAAGTTAAGTGAAAGGGAATTTCACTCGTTTGGGTGGGCGTTCAAGTACGTTGTTTTTTATAATCGGAAAGTTGCTTGAAAAAGCTTTGGCGAAGCTTAGCGGCAATATATTGCGGAATTGTTTTTAAGATATAAAAGTACAGGTGAAATAGAAGAATAAAATAATCGTAAATTTTTATTGAATAAGCGAAATTCTCTTTATTTATCACTTTACATCTTGGTGAAAATATGCTAAACTTTAATTTGATACAGAATATAATTTTAAGCGGAGCCGTGCGTGTTTCGCTTCTCTTGAACAGATAATTTTGATTTTACTGTATCAGGATTTTGAATATAATGCCCTAAATATATAAAATCGGGCGTTAAGGGAGGAATTTTCCAATGGCAAGAAAAATGAAAACCATGGATGGTAACAGTGCTGCGGCTCACGTTTCCTATGCGTTTACCGATGTTGCTGCTATCTATCCGATCACTCCGTCTTCTGCAATGGCTGACGAAACAGATAAGTTTGCGGCTAACGGCAGAAAGAATCTTTTCGGCAGAGAAGTTAGAGTAACAGAAAGGCAGTCCGAGGGCGGTGCAGCAGGTGCTGTTCACGGTTCTTTGTCCGCAGGTGCTTTGACAACAACTTATACGGCATCACAGGGCTTGCTCCTTATGATTCCTAACCTTTATAAAATGGCAGGTGAGCTTTTGCCGAGCGTTATTCACGTTTCCGCTCGTGCCTTGACAAGCCACGCTTTGTCAATTTTCGGCGACCATTCCGATATTTACGCATGTCGTCAGACAGGTTATGCAATGCTTTGCTCCAATAACCCACAGGAGATTATGGACTTGGCGGCAGTAGCTCATTTGTCCGCAATTAAGGGCAGAGTTCCTTTTATGCACTTCTTCGATGGCTTCCGTACATCTCACGAGATTCAGAAGGTTGCTGTTTGGGATTATGAGGATTTGGCAGATATGCTCGACTGGGACGCTGTTGAAGCTTTCCGTCGCCGCAGTTTGAACCCTGAGCACCCTGTAATCAGAGGTACAGCTCAGAATGACGATATCTTCTTCCAGGCAAGAGAAGCTTGCAATAAGTATTATGACGCTGTTTCCGACGTTGTAATCGACTACATGAATCAGGTTAACGAGAAGGTTGGCACAAACTACAAGCCATTCAACTATTACGGTGCTCCGGATGCTGAGAGAGTAATCGTTGCTATGGGTTCTGTCTGTGACTGTATCGAGGAGGTTGTTGACTACCTCAACGCAGCAGGCGATAAGGTTGGTTTGCTTAAGGTTAGACTTTACAGACCTTTCGTTGCTAAGCACTTGCTCAGCGAGTTGCCAAAGACAGTTAAGTCTATTTCCGTTCTTGACAGAACAAAGGAGCCCGGTTCAATCGGCGAGCCGCTTTACCTCGACGTTTTGGCTGCTATCAACGGTTCTGATTTTGCAGGAATCAATGTTTACACAGGCCGTTACGGTCTTGGTTCTAAGGATACAACACCGGGTGACATCGTTGCTGTTTACCGCAACATGGAGAAGGATGCTCCGAAGAGAAGATTCACAATCGGTATTGTTGATGACGTTACAAATCTTTCTCTTGATGTTGTTGAGAATCCCGACACAACTCCTGTTGGCACACACTCATGTAAGTTCTGGGGTCTTGGTGCAGACGGTACAGTTGGTGCAAACAAGAACTCCATTAAGATTATCGGAGACCACACAGATATGTACGCACAGGGTTACTTCGCTTATGACTCAAAGAAGTCGGGCGGCTTGACAGTATCTCACTTGCGTTTCGGTGACAAGCCGATTAAATCCACATATTACATCAGCAAGGCTGATTTCGTTGCTTGCCACAACCCGTCTTACGTTGATAAGTACGAAATGGTTGAGGACCTCAAGGATGGCGGTTCATTCCTCCTTAACTGTGCTTGGAGCGGTGACGAGCTTGAGCAGAGATTGCCCGGCAAGATGAAGAGAATCATTGCTGAAAAGCATATCAATTTCTATACAATCGACGGTATAGCTATCGGTAAGGAAATCGGACTCGGCGGCCGTATCAATACAATCTTGCAGTCCGCATTCTTTAAGATTGCAGATATCATTCCTGCTGAGGAAGCAAAGCAGTATATGAAGGACGCCGCTACAAGATCTTATTCCAAAAAGGGTCAGGCTATCGTAGATATGAACCATGCCGCTATTGAGCGTGGTATGTCCGACCTTAAGAAGATTGATGTTCCCGCAGAGTGGGCAAATGCTGAGGATAACTCCGTTGCTCACGTTGCAACAGGTGAAAGAGAAGACGTTGTTGATTATGTAAACAACATTCTTATCCCTGTAAACGCATATAAGGGCAACAAGCTCCCTGTTTCCACATTCTTGCCGCATGTTGACGGTACATCTCCACAGGGCTCTGCCGCTTACGAGAAGAGAGGTATCGCAGTTGATGTTCCAGAGTGGAATCCAACTAACTGTATTCAGTGCGGTTTCTGTTCTTATGTTTGTCCGCACGCTGTAATTCGTCCTGTTGCTATGACAGCAGATGAGCTTGCTAACGCTCCGGAGGGTACAAAGAGTGCTCCTATGACAGGTATTAGCGGTCTTAATTTTGCAATTACAGTTTCTACACTCGACTGTACAGGTTGCGGCTCTTGTGCTCAGGTTTGTCCCGGTAAGAAGGGTGAGAAGGCTCTCGTTATGAAGCCGATTGATACTCAGAAGGCAGAACAGCAGGTATTCGACTACGGCTTTAAGCTTGATGAGAAGCCTGAGGTATTCGCTAAGTTTAAGGAAACTACTGTTAAGGGAAGCCAGTTTAAGCAGCCGTTGCTCGAGTTCTCCGGTGCTTGTGCAGGTTGTGGTGAAACACCTTACGCTAAGCTTGCAACTCAGCTTTTCGGTGACAGAATGTACATTGCAAACGCAACAGGCTGTTCTTCAATTTGGGGCGGCAGTGCACCTGCTACACCTTATACAGTAAACAAGAAGGGCTTTGGTCCTGCTTGGCACAACTCCCTCTTTGAGGATAACGCAGAGTTCGGTTACGGTATGGCTCTCGGTCAGAATGCAATCAGAGCAAGACTTGCAGACAATGTTAAGAAGATTGGCGAACTCGTTGAGAAGGACGACGTTAAGGCTGCTTGTCAGAAGTACCTCGATACACTTACAGATTCCGCAGCAAGCAGAGTAGCTTCCGATGAGCTTATCGAAAAGCTTGAGAGCATTGCAGACTGCGAGTGCGAGGCAGGTAAGCTTGCGAAGGCAACTCTTGTTGACAAGGACGAGCTTGCTAAGAAATCCATGTGGATGTTCGGCGGCGACGGTTGGGCTTACGATATCGGCTTCGGCGGTCTTGACCATGTTATCGCTTCCGGTGAGAATGTAAATATCCTTGTATTCGATACAGAGGTTTACTCCAACACAGGCGGACAGGCTTCAAAGGCTACTCCTGTTGGTTCTGTTGCTCAGTTTGCCGCTTCCGGTAAGGCACAGAAGAAGAAGGACCTTGCCGCTATCGCTATGAGCTACGGTTATGTTTACGTTGCTCAGGTAGCTATGGGTGCTAACTACAACCAGTGTATTAAGGCATTCGTTGAGGCTGAAAGCTACAACGGTCCTTCAATCATCATCTGCTATGCTCCGTGTATCAACCACGGTATCAAGGGCGGTATGGGCATTTCTCAGATGGAAGAGAAGAAAGCAGTAGAAGCAGGTTACTGGCATACATTCCGCTATGACCCAAGACTTGTTGAGCAGGGCAAGAATCCGTTCCAGCTCGACAGCAAGGCTCCGACAGCTTCCTACCGTGACTTCATCATGGGTGAGGTACGTTATAACTCCCTCACAAGAGCATTCCCTGAGAGAGCAGAGCAGCTCTTTGAGAAGGCAGAGAAGTTTGCAGAAGAGAAGTATGAGCGTCTTGAGCAGCTTTCAAAGCAGACTGTTGAATAATTAATAAATATTCAATGCTATAAATGAATTCCCCTCTCATCGCAGTAATGTACTGTGGTGAGAGGGGTTTGTAAATTTCGATGATTGGCATTGTTATCGGATTAGAATCCGTTTGGCACAATGTGCGAAGCTTATTAGCTTATTATAGCCTTGCTCAAGATGTGTACCTTGTGTGCAATAAAATAATTTTTAATCGAAAAATGAAAAAAGCACGCTGATAACAACGTGCCCTTTCATATAAAGTTTTAAAGAAAAGAAAAGAAATGTGTAAAACTCAAAATCAATGTCAACCGTTAAGAACGTATTTGCTTTGCTTGTTCTTAACGTGTCTTAATAATAAC
>JBGVDU010000230.1:0-5263 GCA_045119555.1 Acutalibacteraceae bacterium
GAGTTTCGCCGCTTGCGAGCGGCGACCAAAGACGCTGTCTTTGGAATCTGCAAGCTTTTGAAAAAGCTTGAGCAAAACTTTGAGTGGGAGGATAACAAAATAAAACAAATTACATTAAAAACAATGAAAGAGGTGATAGAAACGAATAATCCATTTAAACGAAAAAAGAATGATACTCCTGTTCCTGTTGTGCAGACCTCGCAGAGAAGCTGTTCACACCCGTTCTGTTCGCTTGACCGATATATACCGCTCGGAAATCATGAGTACGACTTGTATTCCTCGCTTAGAGAGGCAGTGCCCGTTATTGATGCGGCACTTGATAAGATAGTCCGATTAGTTGGCAGCTTTAAAATCGAATGTAAGGATAAGCATGTAGAAAGAGCCTTGAACTCATTTCTCGTGAGCGTGAAGTCGGGCGGCAGTAATACTGGCATTAACGCATTTTTGGCGGTGTATCTTAATCAGCTTTTGACGTTCGGAACGGCAGTGGGTGAAATCGTTTTGAGCGGTGACGGAAAAAATATCTATTCGCTTTACAATGCACCGCTGAAAAATATCGAGCTTTCTTATGCCGAGAATATGGTGGATACTCTTGTTTGTCTATCAGGTGTTGGCGGCGAAAATAAGATTTTGCCTTATCAAAATTTGCTCTTTGTGTCAACGCTTAACCCTGAGCCGGGAAAGCTTAAGGGAACATCAATCCTTAAAGGCTTGCCGTTTGTCAGCTCAATTTTGCTTAAAATTTATAACACAATCGGCACAAACTGGGAGAGAGTGGGAAATGTTAGATTTGCTGTAACGTACAAGCCGTCGGGCGACAACGACAGAGCGATGAGCAAGCACAGAGCTGTTCAAATAGCCGAGGAATGGAGCAAGGCTATGCACGAGGGCGGCAATGTAAGCGACTTTGTTTCTGTGGGTGATGTTTCGATAAAGGTTATCGGAGCGGATAACCAAATTCTTGACAGCGAAATTCCCGTAAGGCAAATGCTCGAGCAGATAATCGCAAAGCTTTCCGTTCCGCCGTTTTTGCTCGGACTTTCATGGAGCACAACGGAGCGAATGAGCAGTCAGCAGGCGGATATTTTGACGAGTGAGCTGGAGTATTACAGAGGTATTTTAAACGGTGTTATCAAGAAGATTTGCGATACATGGTTACAGCTTAACGGTTTAAGGCAAAGCTATACCATAGCGTGGGAAAATATCAACTTGCAGGACGAGGTTGAGCTTGCACAGGCAAGGCTTTATAATGCACAGGCCTTGCAGATAGAAAAAAGTTTGGAGGGTAATGTAAATGAATAAAAGTAAAAGCGGAGCGATTGGCTGTGAGCATACGGTCACAGCGGAGGATTTGGCTCTTATCAATCAGTATTCGAGAAAGACCTTGACGGAGAGTGAGGTATATACCTTTTCCGTAGTGCTTTGCGACAATGATATCGACAGAGATTTTGAGTATTTTACGAAGGATACACTATACAAGCTGTCTGAATTGTTTGTTGGTGTGACGGGAATTTACGACCATAATCCGAGTGCGAAAAATCAGGTTGCGAGAATTTACAGTTGTAATGTGGAGAATCTTTCGCCGCAAAAAACAGCCTACGGTGACGATTACGTTCGCCTTGTCGCAAAGGCTTATCTGCCTGTTTGCGACGGTAACAAAGACTTGATTGCAATGCTTGACAGCGGTATCAAAAAGGAGGTCAGTGTCGGCTGCGGTATTGCGGAATGTGTCTGCTCGGTGTGCGGCGAGGATATGCGTATTCACGCCTGCGGTCACATAAAGGGTGAGGAGTACAACGGCACTGTGTGCTGTGGGGTTCTCAAAAATCCGACAGATGCCTACGAATGGTCGTTCACGGCAGTTCCGGCACAAAGAAAGGCAGGAGTTATCAAGAGTCTTTGCAAGCAGGAGGACGAAAGCCTTGCGGAGCATTTCCTTGAAAAATCTCACAAGGGCGGAGTTGTTGTGAGTGAAGATGAGTACAATTCGCTCAAAAGCTACATCGAAAAGCTGAAGGAAAAGGCGGCAGAAAACGGCAGATATAAGTCACACCTTGAGCTTGAAACCGTCAAGGCAGGTATAACCGCTAAGATTGGAATTGAAACCGACTTGCTCGAAAATATGGTAAAGGGGTTGTCTATCGGCGATTTACTTCGATTAAGAACAGCGTTTGAAAAAAAGACAGCGGAATTTTTCCCTATTAAATCACAGCTTGCACCGCTTGAAGATATTGCTTCAAAAAATGCAAGGAGCATGGAAAACAGCGAATATTCAATTTAAACGAATCGGCATTAAATGGTTGATTTGAACAAAATTTTATAAAATAACAAATAAATTAAAAAGGAAGGTAATTTTAATATGGCAATTTTTGAAAATCTTACAATCGAAAAGGGTATGTACAATCCAAACGGCTACGGTCTTACAAAGACACTCGAAAAGCTTGATCCGAGTGAAAATTACAAGGGTACATCTCTCGAAGGCTTGGACGCTTTCCAGCGACAGCTCAAGAGATTTGATATCAAGGTAAGCGGTGCAGGCAGTGACAGCGTGGAGAAGTTTTTCCAGACATCTTCATCAGCGGCACTTTTCCCCGAATATATCAGCCGTGCCGTTCATCAGGGAATGGAACAGGCAGATGTGCTTAAGGATATCATTGCATCTACAACACATATTGAGGGCTTGGACTATCGCTCCATTGCGTCCGTTCCGAGCGAATCCGACAAGGAGCTTCAGGACGTTGCCGAGGGCGGTACTATCCCCGAAACTGAGGTTAAGACACAGGAAAATCTTGTCAAGCTGCAGAAGCGTGGCAGAATGCTTGTTTCTTCCTATGAAGCACTTCGCTTCCAGCGACTTGATTTGTTTACCGTAACACTCAAGCAGATTGGTGCGTACATCGCAAGAACTCAGCTTAAGGACGCTATCGAGGTTCTTATAAACGGTGACGGCAATACAAATCCTGCCTCCACCGTTGCGGCAAGCGGTTCAAGCCTTACATACAGCGACATTGTAAACTTTTGGGGACAGCTTAGTCCTTATCAGCTTAACACTATTATTGCCCCGACAGATATGGTTACAGCCATGCTTAATATGACTCAGATGCAGGATTCAACTGCCGGCAACACATTCCACAGTACGGGTAAGATGATTACTCCGCTCGGTGCAAATCTTATCCATGCACCGAATATGGACAGCGGTAAGCTTATCGGTCTTGATAAGGGCTGTGCTCTTGAAATGGTAATTGCAGGCGATATCACAACCGAGTACGATAAGCTCATTGACAGACAGCTTGAACGTGCCGCTATCACCTGCACGGCAGGCTTTGCGAAGATCTTTACCGATGCGTCAAAGGTTCTTACTGTTTAATTTTTAATTTATATTGAAAGAGTGGGAAGGGTATGAATTACGACAGAGCTTTTGAACGATTTACACTCTTTTCCGATATGACAGCCGAGGAGGCGGCAAAGTGGGCATACCTTGTGCATGACTGTGCAGCCGATATTTCCGAAATGTTAATCCCCGATTCCGACACGGAGGAAAACAGTCGCCGTATCACAACGGCGACAGCCTCCCTGGCTTTGTACAAGTACAGAAAGCTGCTTTGTGCAAGAGGAGAGCTTTCGGGCATTAAGGCAGGCGATGTTACAATAAGCAGTGACAATAAATCTGTTGAAACGGCACGCATGCTTTATATTGAGGCACTCGCACAGATATCGGATATTGTGAAAAAGGACGAGTTTGTTTTTGGAAGGACTGATAGCCTTTGTATGAAAGATTAGTGGAAAAAATGCTCAAAATGTACGGCGGTCAATGTGTTGTCGCACCGTTTGGCAGAGAGGAAAGAATAAAGGTTAAAGCCTTTGTGAATCCGCTTTTGTATAAGAATAAATTGTATATCGGCGGAAAATATCTGCCCGACGGCTTTTGTGACGGCGGTCATTATCTTTATATAGGAGAGCCGAGAGTTCGTCTTGACGATATGCCCATAGGTACAATTATTGAATGTAACAGCAGGAGTTATTCAATAAAGCATGCGGAGCAGTATTTTATAGGTGATACTCCCTTGTACAGCTGGGCAGTGCTTCAGATAGACGAGAGGGGTGAGAATAATGGTTAATTTACTTCAAAGCCTTGCCGACTGTATTAACGATTCGGATATCGGAATCAAGGCACAGCTTGCGTACAACACGGATTTTTTACAGCGGCCTGTTTTAGAGCCCGCCGTCTATATAACTTATAATGAGGTGCGTGGCGGTGCCGTTGATTTTTTAGCCTATGTTTATTCGCCCGTTGGGGAAAACGGCAGTGGTTGTCTGAAAGCGGCACAATCGGTTTGCAAGGCATTGACAAGTGAAACAAGCAGATTTTTTTTAGGCAGTCTGTCTTTGAGCGGAATCGACTACAACAGTAATTCCGTAGCCTTTTTGGTTAAAATTAGCGGTACTGTAAACGGTTGCTTCGGAGAGAATTTATCAATAGGAGGTTACAGTGCCACGGCTTATAATTTTGCAAACAATGAGGAGCTTTCGGTTGATGTTCCTGCGGAGAATATCTCCGTTATTTGCGACTGTTCGCCTTATCCTATTATGACGATTTGCAGCGGTAAGGCGATTGACACAGTCGAGGGCGACAAAAGCTATAACATTACGTTAAGCGGAGTTTCCCCGATGCTTGTAAATACGATTTTTTCCGCAGGTGCTTTTACTCTCAGACTTACAAGGGGTACAACAGTGGAGGAATACTTAAAATGCAGCTGCATAAAGTCACAGCTTAATACATATTCGGATAATGAAAAATCATATTTAAACGTGATTTCTTACGAAAAAATCACATTAAATGAGGAGCAGAAAGCTGAAGAAGGCGAGGTGGTAAGCGTTGATGAATGAGAATGAGGGCATTGAAACGGATTCCGAGAGCACACAGGGAAAAGCCGAGGAGTTATCGGATTTTTACGAACGTCAGGCAAGACGCTACGGCAAGAATCTTGCCGATAAGGAGGAGGGGGCTTAATGCAGTTGGCAGTGATGAGATTCGGCGGACTTAGTTTACCGCACAATCCCAAAACATTGAAAATAGCCAAGAGCAAGAAAATCAGCTGTGTAAATTTACTCAGCGGAGAAAGCCGAGTAAGCGGAGTTTGCGACGATATTTCAAAAATAAGCGGTACAGGTGAGTTGTACGGTTCGGATTGCTTTTTACAGTACGAACGCTTGCTGAGGCTTCATTTTCAGAATAAATCCGAGGTGCTTGCTATACCCGATG
>JBGVDU010000231.1:0-1511 GCA_045119555.1 Acutalibacteraceae bacterium
GCACGTCCAAGCTGTGACATATCTGTATCCTTAAGCTCAAGGCCAAGGTCGGAGCTGATTACCTGACCGCCTGTGAGAATAGCGATATCCTGGAGCATTTCCTTTCTTCTGTCGCCAAAGCCAGGAGCCTTAACAGCAACGCAAGTGAAAGTACCACGAAGCTTGTTGAGAATAAGAGTTGTGAGAGCCTCACCCTCTACGTCCTCAGCGATGATAATAAGCTTTTTGCCTGCCTGAACAATTTGCTCGAGAAGTGGGAGAATTTCCTGTGTATTGGAAATTTTCTTGTCTGTGATAAGAATGTAAGCATCGTCAATTTCTGCTACCATTTTATCTGTATCTGTTACCATGTAAGGTGCGATGTAACCTCTGTCGAACATCATACCTTCAACAACCTCGGAATATGTTTCAGCTGTCTTGGATTCCTCAACTGTGATAACGCCGTCCTTTGAAACCTTCTCCATAGCTTCTGCAATAAGGCTTCCGATACGCTCGTCTGCCGAAGAAACTGTGGCTACTCTTGCGATATCCTCAGAGCCGCTAACCTGCTTTGAGTTATTGATAACAGCCTTTACTGCTGTATCAACTGCTGTCTGAATACCCTTTTTAAGAACCATCGGGTTAGCACCTGCTGTTACGTTCTTCATACCCTCTCTGATGAGAGCCTGTGCAAGCAATGTAGCTGTTGTTGTACCGTCACCTGCAACATCGTTTGTCTTTACGGAAACCTCCTTAACAAGCTGAGCACCCATGTTCTCGAATGGGTCGTCAAGCTCGATTTCCTTAGCGATTGTAACACCGTCATTAGTAATGAGCGGAGCACCGAACTTCTTGTCAAGAACAACATTTCTGCCCTTAGGACCCAATGTAATTTTTACTGTATCTGCAAGCTGGTCAATACCTGCTTTTAATGCCTTGCGAGCTTCCTCGCCATAAATAATCTGCTTAGCCATAATAAATTACCTCCTGATAAGTATCTATATACTGCCTATATTTTATTCTACAACTGCAAGAATATCTGACTGACGAACGATTGTGTATTCCTCGCCGTCAACCTTAACCTTTGTACCTGCGTAGTTATTTGTAAGAACCTTGTCGCCAACGTTAATCTGCATAACAACCTCTTTACCGTCAACAACACCGCCCGGGCCAACTGCAACAACATTTGCAAACTGCGGCTTCTCCTGTGCTGCTGCTGCAAGAACGATACCGCTCTTTGTTGTTTCCTCCGCCTTCTCGGCTTTTAATACTACTCTGTCCAAAAGTGGCTTAATAGTCATAATATATTCCTCCTTAGTTTTTCAGTCACATTTTTATTTTAGCACTCTATCTCCTTGAGTGCTAATTATATTTTAAACCATTATGTGCAAAAAATCAAGAGATATTTTGGTATTAACAAAATATTTACAAAGAAACCTTATCTTTGATACCGTTCAGAGCCTTGAAAGTATATGCAAATAATGTTACAATTAGAATATAATTACAATAATTTAGGAGAAAGTTATGGAATT
>JBGVDU010000232.1:0-2099 GCA_045119555.1 Acutalibacteraceae bacterium
CAGAGAACCACTGTCAGCAGGTTCTCCCCATTCAAACTGCATGGAACTGCGAAAATTCCTATAGTGCCCCTCTCCGCTGAGTGGAGTATAAGAGAGTTTCGCCGCTTGCGAGCGGCGACCAAAGACGCTGTCTTTGGAATCTGCAAGCCTTTGAAAAGGCTTGAGCGAAACTTTAATAGAGTGATGTTTTACGGCAAAAATAATAAAAACAAAAGGGAGGCAGAAAATGAGAAAAAGAAAGCAAAATCCCGAACGATGTGACGAGAATTGCATGGAGTGCAAGGGGAGGTTTAACTGTAAAAAAAGGGTTTTGCTCGGTTATGAACGTCTGGCTTTCGGAAGTACAGCCGATGCCTTTAAGCTGTTAATGGATAACGCTTCACCCGAAATGCTTGCGGAGAATATGAATCTCTTCAACGTAGCGGAAATAAAAAAACCTAAGGACGGTGCTATGGAAATTAAGTTTTTCGACAGAATTAAAGCATTGGAGCATTTGGGAGATATCCCCGAGGATGAGGAAAAGGCGGTTGCTTTTTATGATGTTCTCAGCGATTGTGCAAAAAGCTTGAAAAGAAGTGAAGGCAATGATGTTTAAAACCTTTTCCGAAAAACAGTTAAAGGTCTTGTCGTGGTGGTGTGAGGAAAGTCCGTACAGCGATTTGAATTCAATTATCTGCGACGGTGCAGTTAGAAGCGGTAAAACGGTATGTATGAGTATATCGTTCGTGTTGTGGGCATTTTACCGATTTAACGGCGGTTCGTTTGCGATTTGTTCAAAGACGATTCGTTCTGTTAAGAGAAATGTTGTAACGCCGTTGCTCGCCGTTATGCGTGAGCTTGGATTTGAAACGTATGAGAGGTACTCCGAAAATTATGTTGATATTTATACAAAGTCACGCAGAAACAGATTTTATCTTTTCGGCGGCAAGGATGAAAGTTCCGCCGCACTCATTTAGGGTATGACGTTGAGCGGTTTGTTTCTTGATGAGGTCGCACTTATGCCTCGTTCATTCGTTGAACAGGCTCTTGCACGTTGCTCTGTTGAGGGGTCTAAGTTTTGGTTTAATTGTAATCCCGAATATCCTCAGCATTGGTTTAGGCAGGAGTGGATTTTAAAAAGACGGAAGAAAAAGGCTCTTTATATCCACTTCAAAATGGAGGATAATCCGTCACTTTCAAAGGAGGTTTTGGAGAGATATAAAAGCTTTTATTCGGGTCCCTTTTACAGACGGTTTGTGGAGGGAGAATGGATAGCGGCGGCAGGCGTTGTTTATCCTTTTATGAGTAAGGATAACGCATTCTGCGACGTTCCGACGGATAAAGCCGAAAGGTACATAATTTCCTGCGACTATGGCACAGTGAATCCCTCCTCGTTCGGACTGTGGGGATTGATCGATGGTGTGTGGTATAGAATTAATGAGTATTACTATGATTCAAGAGCAATCGGTTCACAGAGAACGGACGAGGAACACTATTTGGGACTTTGCGAATTGGCTGAGGATAGGAGTATTGAAAAGGTTATCGTTGACCCATCTGCCGCAAGTTTTATTCAAACAATTCACCGCCACGAAAGATTCGCCGTTCAGTCGGCTGATAACAGAGTTGTGGATGGTATAAGAAGTGTTTCAACGGCACTTAGAAACGGCAGTATTAAAATCTGCAATGTTTGTACCGATGCAATGAGAGAATTCGGACTGTATCGCTGGGACGACAGCGGCGGGAAGGATTGCCCTATCAAGGAAAACGATCACGCAATGGATGATATCCGCTATTTTGTAACATCAGTTATAGCAAATGAAGATGACGGATTCTTTGCCGTAGCCGCAAGGAGATAAGGTTGATGGAAAATTTTACTCTAAATATATTAAATTAAAGCAGTTGAAAAAGACATCTTTCTGAAAAAACAATGCTCTCATCAAAAAATAAATAAACAAAGGCGGTCGCAAGGTCGCCGAGAAAAAAGCGAGCGACTTGAAGCCCTACGGGCTTCACTCAGAGCGAGCGGCAAAGGACTGATGTAGAAAAGCCAAGTGGGAGACCCGACACGGGGGTGTCGGGGGAGATTGCCGTTTTCAGGCAATCTCCCATGACTTCGCTTT
>JBGVDU010000233.1:0-4146 GCA_045119555.1 Acutalibacteraceae bacterium
CAATCAATCTGCTGAAAACGCTTGACACAGCAACACCCGAAGCACCCATTCCGAGTATTTTCAAAGGGCCGTAAAGGAACAAGTAGTTGCCGCATATGTTCAAAATATTGGTAAGCATTGCGACAATCATGCCGAAAACAACCTTACCGTTGCTTCTGAGAATCTGATAAAACGTATCTGTCAAGGCTTGTAAGAATATAAATCCGCCGACAATTTTCATATAGCTTACGGCATCGGGCATCATTTCATCAGGCAGCTGCATTAAGCTTAGAAGTGCGTTGCTTCCGACAAAAACTATTATACTGACAGTTAAACTCAAAACTAAGTTAAATGCTACCGAAACCGTATAAATCTGACTTATCTTGTCAGTAGCCTTTGCTCCCAAATATTGTGAAACCACAACACCCGTTGCACTTGAAATAATAGTAAAAGCAAGTGTCAAAAAACCGAGAACCTGATTTGCATTACCGACAGCACCTACCGCAGTATCGGAATATCGTGTAAGCATCAATGAATCGGCATATCCTATAAGCAAAGTAAGCAATGCTTGTACAAAAACAGGCAAAGCAAGCTTTATAAGAGGTGTATTAATATCAACAACATCGTTTTTCTTTAAATTTTTTTCGGAATGAGAACTTTGTTTCTCGGTGCTGTATTTTTTACTCAAACAATCACACTCTTTTCAATTAAAATAACAGTTTACATAATACAACAAAAATTGCTTTTGTCAATGCTAAATTCAAAAAAATTTTCATAATATTATAAATGAATAAGAATAGTAAAATCATACTAAAATCTTATCCCAAATATATGAAAAGTGTGAGGTGATTTGATGAGCTGCAGAATTGCAGAGCTTAGGCATAAGGAGGTAATTAATCAGTCGGACGGTATGCGTTTGGGCTTTGTGGACGATGTGGAAATTGATACAAAAAACGCTTGCCTTGTTTCAATAGTAATATATGGCAAGCCGAAGCTTTTTGGCCTGCTGGGTCGTTGTGACGATATCGTGGTGCCGTGGGCAAATATTCATCTTATAGGAGAGGACACAATACTTGTATCCTGCACAGCACGGAGAAGAGAGCGAAAAAAGCGTGTTATTTTCTGAAAAATGGGCAAAATCATTACATAAATTATGTGCAATAAGCGAATAAATAAGAATTTAACTCAAAATTTCTAAAAAATTAAAAAAAGAACTTGAAAAAACTTTCAAAATATAGTATAATACGAAAGCATTACGCACATAAGCATGCATCAGGCAGGTGCCGAAAGGTAGCTTGAGTAGGTGCTTATGGAGGAAAAACCAAGGAGGAAATAAAAAATGGCAGTAGTATCAATGAAACAGCTTTTGGAGGCAGGCGTACACTTCGGTCACCAGACAAGAAGATGGAACCCTAAGATGGCAGAGTATATCTTTACAGAGCGTAACGGTATCTATATCATCGACCTTCAGAAGACAGTAAAGAAGCTTGAAGAGGCTTACACATTCGTTCGTGATTTGTCTGTTGAGGGCAAGTCTGTTCTTTTCGTAGGAACAAAGAAGCAGGCTCAGGATTCCGTTAAGGAAGAGGCAGAGCGTGCAGGTGCTTACTATGTAAACGCACGTTGGCTCGGCGGTATGCTCACAAACTTCACAACAATCCGTCGCAGAATCGCAAGATTGAAGCAGCTCCGTGAGATGGAGGCTGACGGTACATTTGATCTCCTTCCGAAGAAGGAAGTTATCAACCTTAAGCACGAGATTGAGAAGCTTGAGAAGTTCATGGGCGGTATCGAAGACATGGGCGAGATTCCGGGTGCTTTGTTCATCGTAGATCCTCGAAAGGAGAGAATCGCAGTAGCAGAAGCTAAGAAGCTCGGTATTCCGATCGTTGCTATCGTAGACACAAACTGTGATCCTGATGAGATCGACTATGTAATTCCGGGTAACGACGATGCTATCAGAGCAGTTAAGCTTATTGCCGGCACAATCGCTAATGCAATCATCGAGGGCCACGAGGGTCAGATGGGTGCAGCTGAGATCAAGGACGAAGAGGAAGCTGAAGAGGCTGCTGAGTAATCAGTACTTGATACAGTAATTTCCGCTTGCTTTTAAGTAATTTATGATTTTGGCGGCACAGTTCGTCAAAATCATAAATTCACGGAAGTGAGTATTAAATTTTATCAAATTATTCATATTAAATATAATATTATATTCGGAGGTTGAATACAATGGCTTTTACAGCACAAGATGTAAAAACACTTAGAGAGAAGACAGGCTGTGGCATGATGGACTGCAAAAAGGCTTTGACAGAGGCTAACGGCGACATGGATGCAGCTATTGATTTTTTGAGAGAGCAGGGTCTTGCTAAGGTTGCAAAGAAGGCCGGCAGAATTGCTGCTGAGGGTGTAGCTTTCGCTACAACTAACGAAGAGGGCAATGTTGGTGTTGTTATCGAAGTTAACGCAGAAACAGACTTCGTTGCAAAGAACGCTGATTTCCAGAACTTTGTAAAGACACTTGCAGATACAGTTATCGTTGAGAATCCTGCTGATGTTGACGCTCTTGCTGAGTGCAAGGCAGTAGGCACAGGTGTTACAGTTGCTGCACTTCTCCAGGAGAAGATTCAGACAATCGGCGAGAACATTAAGATCAGACGTTTCGCTCGTTATGAGGGTGCTGTTATTTCTTACGTTCATGCTGCAGGCAGAATCGGTGTAATCGTTAAGTTTGACACAACTGATGAAATTGCCGCTAAGGATGAGTTCAAGACTTACGCAAAGGATGTTGCAATGCAGGTTGCAGCTGTTAATCCTTCTTACCTCAACCAGGAGTCCGTTCCTGCTGCTGATATCGAGCACGAGAGAAAGATTCTTACAGAGCAGGTTATCAACGAGGGCAAGCCGGCTCAGATCGCTGATAAGATTGTAAACGGTAAGATTTCTAAGTTCTTCAAGGAGAACTGCCTCGTTGATCAGATCTTCGTTAAGGATAACGAGCTTACAGTACAGAAGTACACAGATAAGGTTGCTAAGGAACTTGGCGGTTCTATCGCTATCACAGGCTTTACTCGCTTTGAAAAGGGCGAGGGTCTTGAGAAGCGTCAGGACGATTTTGCAGCTGAAGTGGCTAGCATGGTAAAGTAATTTATTACTAAATATATTCCAAGCAGGTTGTATTTTATTGTACAACCTGCTTTTTCTTTTTGTGATTATACATTTATTTTAGTCATCTTTTTTTGAATATGACAACGCTTTTATCAAAGTTACAATCTTGATTCATTCTATGACAGCCGCTGACCTTGACATTATTGGGATATTGAGTTAAAATAAATAGTCGTATTGTCTTTCTTTTTAAGCAGATAAATTTGAATTATTTTATATATATTGGAAACAACTATTTTTACTGATTTTAAATTCGTATATTATTCTTATCGGTTGACTATAATCTGCGTAGGCACCGTTCGCTACGCAGACTAACATTATATGCACCGATATGCTTTAGATATAAATATTTTATAATTATTGGAGGAGATTCAGTGTCGATGGACGTCAATAACAAGAAGCATAATGGCACGGACAAAAACAAGTATTACGGGAAGAAAAGTTCAAAACAAAAGCCTGTAAAGTATTACAAAAGCCGTTCTAATGTTACAAAGAAAAAAACTCAGCAGAATCATGCAAAAAACAAGCCGACTATCAGAATAATGTTTTTAGGCGGTTTGAATGAGATTGGTAAAAACATTACTTTGTTTGAATGTAATAATGATATTTTCATTCTTGACTGCGGTATGGCTTTTCCCGACGGAGATATGCTTGGCGTAGACCTTGTAATTCCCGATTTTACTTATGTAGAAGAAAATGTGGATAGAATCAAGGGTATAGTACTTACTCACGGACATGAAGACCATATTGGCGGTTTGCCGTTTTTGCTCAGTAAGGCTAATTTGCCGATTTATGGTACTGCCCTTACCTTGGGTCTTGTCGGCAATAAGCTTAAGGAGTATAATCTTTACAATCAAGCACGCCTTAATGTTGTAAAAGCAGGAGATACCATCAAGCTTGGTTGTATGAATATTGAGTTCATACATGTAAACCATTCAATTCCCGACTCAGTTGCTATTGCAATTCATTCGGAGGTCGGTACTATTGTTCACACAGGTGACTTCA
>JBGVDU010000234.1:0-1482 GCA_045119555.1 Acutalibacteraceae bacterium
TTTGTAAGTTGCTTTCAATTATGGAAGTGCCCGATATATCAATCGGGAAATCATCATCGGAAACAGAAGAAAAAGTAAACCATTCTGTAATTCCACTTGGTGACAAAACATCCCACTTAGCTGCGAAAAACACAGCCAAGGAAGCGAGAACACAAAGCACTATGCACACTGTAAGCCTCGAGGAACAGCCGAATGGAAGAGATTTATTATTCTTTTTGCTGCGTGCTTTGCTGTTACTTTTTACCTGTTCATTGTTATTTGCTTTGCTTGAAGACATCAGCTATCCTCCTTTGCTAAAATTTTAATAATAAACTTTATTAAGATATAACCCACATGCCGGAGCTGTCGGCCCTGCAAGCTGTCTATTCTTTTTTTCAATAATATCGGGTATATTTTCGGGGATTATCTTACCCTGAGCAACTCTCAGCAATGTACCGGTCATTATTCGCACCATATTATAAAGGAAACCGTCAGCTTCTACTGTAAAGGTGACAATATCCCCATCTCTTTCAACCTTTGAAAGAAAAACTGTTCTGTGCATGTCACCCGGACGTCTGTTATCAGGTGTACAGAATGAGGTGAAATCATGTGTCCCCAAGTAATATTTTGCCGCTTCATTAAGCAAGCTTTCATTGAGATTTTTATATCTGTAATGAAGAGCATAGCCGTCATAGAATGGATTTCTTACTTCATTGTTCCAAATCTTGTAAATATACTGTTTACGCGTGCAATCATAACGGGGGTGAAAGTCAAGCGGCATATCAACACAATCCGTCACTGCGATTGAATTTGGAAGATGTCTGTTAAGAGCCGCTTTAAGACGTTCAGCGGGAATTCTGTGGGAAGTTTTCAAGCCTATGCAATACATATTTGCATGAACTCCCGTATCAGTTCGACTACAGCCCTTTACATCAATATCATCACCAATGATTTTAGCAAGTGAAGATTGAAAAACCTCCTGCACAGACAATGCGTTTTGTTGTATTTGCCAGCCGTGATATGTACTGCCGTCATACATTATTGTAATTTTTACATTCCTGAGCGAATTGTTACAGGCAGATTCATATTGCATATTATCACTCCAATAAAAAGTACACAAAGCACGCCTAATGCGAGAAAATCATACTTTGAATACTTCAAAACTTTCATTCTTGTTCTGCCGTTTCCGCCGTGATAACAACGACTTTCCATTGCCATTGCCAATTCGTAAGCTCTTCTGAAAGCGGAAACAAACAGCGGTACAAGAATCGGTATAAGTGCCTTAACTCTATTTATAAAATTACCGCTCTCAAAATCAGCACCTCTTGCTTTTTGAGCACTCATTATTTTATCTGTTTCTTCCAATAAAGTAGGGATAAAACGAAGTGCAATCGTCATCATCATAGCTATCTCATGAACCTTAATATGAAAAACGGATAGCGGCTTCAACAGTCTTTCAATTCCGTCTGTTAAATCAGTCGGAGAAGTTGTGTACGTCAAGAC
>JBGVDU010000235.1:0-3195 GCA_045119555.1 Acutalibacteraceae bacterium
GATTATCGGTGAAGTTAATTAAAAGTATTCTTTCACGCTGTGTGATTATCGTAACGTGTATTTGTGTTGCTGTACCTCTGTTTGATGTTTTATTGGGTGATGAAATGGGTGAAGTTTCCATAATGCTGATTCAGATTGTCACAGTAGGCTTGCTTACTTCAATGGGTGAATTGCTTATTTTTAATATAGATTTTTTCAAGGTGAGCAAAAAAACGGTAGTTTTAAGAATGATTATTTACTACATTTATGTTAACGTCTGCGTTATCGGCTTCGGCAGCTTGATAGGTTGGTTTGATATTCATAACCCTTTTCATATTACGGTAATGGCTATAATAATTTTCTTGATTTTCGTGCTGAACTATTTGGCTTCATATATAAAGGATTCGTCTGATTCAAAGAAAATCAACGAACGCTTGGAGCAGATGAGAAATAACGCCGATAAGGACGACAGCCGGGAATAACGGTTGATTTTTAACTGAATACGATTTAAAATTAAGCACTGTACAAAAGGTTTATAAAATCCGATTGTATGGTGCTGATTTTTTTTAATAAAAAATGAACCTTACAAGCCTATGAATTGTATATTAAATGAAAGCTTTCAAAAGCGAATATAAAAGAGGTGAGGAATTGGAAACGGAAATAGAACAATATGTTATAAAATACAGTGCGGATTTAACCCGACTTTGTCTGTCGCTGTGCGGTAATTCGGCAGATGCGGAGGACTTGTTTCAAGATACATGGTGTAAGGCGATGAAACATTTTAAGCAATATAACAAAAGCTTACCGTTTGACAAGTGGCTGTTTTCTATATGCGTGAATACATATAAAAACTCGCTTAAGCTTTTCTATAACAGAAACAAGGTTAATTTTAAATCTGACGAAGAAAAAGAAGCGTTTCTTAATTCCATACCGAACGCTGACGAAGATAACTCGGATTATTATTTTGAATTGCACAAAGCAATCTCGGCTTTGCCAAAGAAACTGAAAATCGTTATTGTGCTGTATTACTTCAAGGGATATTCCGCAAAGGAAATTTCTCAAATACTGAATATCCCCGAGGGCACGGTGAAATCACGAATGTACTCGGCAAGAGAAACGCTGAAAAGGAGGCTTAACAATGAACGATAGGAAGAGAATCTCGGATGATAATCTTGAGGAAATGCTCAAAAATTATTGCAGCAGAAAGCCCGACAGGGTATTTGAGTTACGAAAGGATAATAAAACTATGAAAAGAAATACAATTTTTAAGGTTGCCACAGCAGGCGTGTGTGCGGCGGCAGTTTTAACGGTAGGCTTGTTTTCAAATCATATTCCGTTTAGCATGGGAGATGATACAGCTTCGGCAATTCAGCAGCTTGAAAACAGCTTAACAATTAATGCGTGTGCAGTTGAAGCAGGAAATATGGACGTGGATTTCACCACCTTTGCCGAAAATGGCTTGGGTGGAGTAAAAACGGGTACTACAACATTATACTTTCTCGATGATGAGGAAAAGACTATGCTTGAAGGTGAGCAGCTAAATGAGTATTTATCGGCTGGGCAAGCTCAGTACAACGGTTATGATGTTCTTACAAAAGAAGATATGGGAATTGAAACTTATGTTGTTGCGATAAATATCAGCGGTAATAACATTGAAAGTTACAGTATAGAATCTCAAAAAGGTGATTTATTCTTTTATGACCGCAGTAAAGAGGATGTTTATTTCTCGATTGAAACAGCAGAAGCACCCGATGAAGATACCACATGTTTATGGTCTTGTGAATATGATTTATATCTTGATAAGGAGAGGATCACAAAGCTTGAGAATATCCCCTACGATGCCGTAAATAAAGATAATGTTCTGCTTGAATGGAGCCCGTCGTGGATTGATTTTTTTAATGATTTATGTGAATTAACGGGCGAAGGTGTGACATACGAAAATTGCGATTTACGAATAGCTGCGGCAAATGAGCTGCTTCAAACGGCTGAGGATTATACAAAATATTTTGGTGACACACTGACTCTTACCGTAAACTATGAGGACGGAACGAGTGTGACAAGAGAGGTTGTCATAACTCTCGACGATGAGGGACAGTATCATTTGAATTATTAAGCTTGTATATTACTTTTAATTAGCATATATATCCCAAAATCAACACACCGTAAGTACGCAGAAATGTTGTGCTTGCGGTGTGCTGATTGTTATTAAATTCTCATATTCGACAACATTCCCTTTAATTCGTTGACTTGCAGGGAAAATAATGTTATACTTAATCTCGGATAGATCACATTCAATTTTAAGTACATTCAATGTGAAAGGAAGAGATTTATGTATATTACTTGTTTGGATTTAGAGGGCGTATTGGTTCCCGAAATTTGGATTGCTTTTGCCGAGGCTACGGGTATTCCCGAGCTTAAAAAGACAACTCGTGATGAGCCCGATTACAACAAGCTTATGGAGTACAGACTTAACATTTTGAAGGAGCACGGCTTGGGTCTGAAGGAAATTCAGGACGTTATTGCTACTATCGACCCGATGCCGGGTGCTAAGGAGTTTTTGGACGAGCTTCGTTCCTTTACACAGGTTATCATTATCAGCGACACATTCACACAATTTGCCGCTCCGCTTATGAAAAAGCTCGGCTGGCCGACTATCTTCTGCAACTCCCTTGTTGTTGCAGACAACGGCGAGGTTACAGGCTTTAAAATGCGTTGCGAGAAATCAAAGTACACAACTGTTAAGGCTTTGCAGTCTATCGGATATCAGACAATCGCAAGCGGCGACAGCTACAACGACCTTGGCATGATTAAGGCAAGCAAAGCAGGCTTCCTTTTCAAGAGCCCCGATAACATCAAAGCAGAAAATCCGGACCTTCCGGCTTACGAAACTTATGATGAGCTTTTGAATGCTATCAAGAACGCAATGGATTAATTGAAATTCTATATAATTCACAAAACCGCAGAAATGCTAAAAAACATTTCTGCGGTTTTTAGTTTCGCATAAATTGCAATAACCTTCGGTAACTTTAAGTAGGGTAAAACGAAAAAACTAAAGTAAAAAATAAAAAATAAAAAATAAAAATAACAAAGG
Source organism: Acutalibacteraceae bacterium (assembly GCA_045119555.1). Classification (GTDB taxonomy): domain Bacteria; phylum Bacillota; class Clostridia; order Oscillospirales; family Acutalibacteraceae; genus RUG592. Next base: position 3,071 of record JBGVDU010000235.1, read on the forward strand.
CGGTCGCAAGGTCGCCGAGATGAAAGCGAGCGACTTGAAGCCCTACGGGCTTCACCCGGAGCGAGCGGCAAAGGACTAAATTAGACAGACAAAAGTTCGCCTAATTGATATAGGGGGTGTAGGGG
>JBGVDU010000236.1:0-2369 GCA_045119555.1 Acutalibacteraceae bacterium
TCATCAGTGCTGTACCGCTTAACGAAAACGAAAAGAAGAAACTAAAAGAAAAGCTTGAGAGATTTTGCGGTCATTCAATAATAATGGAATGTGAATGTAACAGTGCAATTTTGGCAGGTGTAATCGTCCATATTGACGGCAAGGTACTTGACGGAAGTCTGCGACGCAGATTACATGACATTAAGGATGTGATTGAAAAATGAGTCTGAAGCCTGAAGAGATAAGCAGTATTATTAAGGATCAGATTAAAAATTATAAATCGAGAATTGAAATGGCAGAAACAGGTACCGTTATTTTGGTCGGTGACGGAATTGCCAGAGTTTATGGCTTGAGAGAGTGTATGTACAGTGAATTGCTTGAATTTGAGGACGGCACATTCGGCATGGCTCAGAACCTTGAAAACGAAACGGTTTCGGTTGCTGTATTGTCTGACACAAACAATATTCGAGAAGGTACAACGGTTCGCCGAACAGGCAGAGTATTGTCTGTTCCCGTTGGCGAGGCTTTGCTCGGCAGAGTTGTAAACGCACTCGGAAAGCCGATTGACGGTAAAGGACCTGCCGTTTGTACACAGGAAAGACCTATTGAATCCGAAGCACCGGGAATTATTGAAAGAAAAAGTATTTCCCAGCCTTTGCAGACAGGCATAAAAGCTATTGACAGTATGATTCCAATCGGCAGAGGCCAGCGTGAGCTGATTATCGGTGACAGACAAACGGGTAAAACGGAAATTGCTGTTGATACTATTATAAATCAGAAGAACAGCGGTGTGCTTTGTATTTACGTTGCGATAGGTCAAAAGAGCAGCTCTGTTGTTCAGCTTGCAAATGAACTTACAAGAGCAGGTGCAATGGATTATACCATTATAGTTTCAGCTTCTGCCGCAGAGAGTGCTCCGATTCAATATATTGCCCCGTACACCGGCTGTGCAATGGCGGAATACTTTAGGGAGCAAGGTAAGGATGTTCTTATTGTTTATGACGATTTAAGCAAGCATGCAGTAGCATATCGTGCACTTTCTCTGCTTATCCGCCGTCCGCCGGGACGTGAAGCTTATCCGGGTGATGTATTTTACCTTCATTCAAGACTTCTTGAACGTGCAGCCTGCGTTGCACCTGAATACGGTGGCGGTTCGATAACAGCTTTACCGATTATAGAAACGCAGGCAGGAGATGTATCGGCATACATTCCTACCAATGTAATTTCTATTACAGACGGTCAAATTTTCCTTGAAACAGAGCTTTTCCATTCGGGCATTATGCCTGCAATAAACCCGGGTATTTCCGTAAGCCGAGTAGGTGGTTCGGCACAGCTTAAGGGAATGAAAAAGGTTTCGGGCGAGCTGAAGCTTTTGTATTCTCAGTACCGTGAGCTGCAGTCATTTGCTCAGTTTGGCAGTGATTTGGACGCTGATACAAAATCACGTCTTGCACTTGGCGAAAGAATCGTTGAAGTTCTCAAACAAAATAAAAATTCCCCCGTACACGTAGGCTGTCAGGTTGCTATTGTTTATGCGGTTATCAACGGATATCTTAATGATATTCCCGTTGATAAGATAAAGGATTACGAAGAAAAGCTTTACGAAAAGCTTCATAACGAAAAGAGTGACTTTCTCAGACGTATCGAAGAGGGATATTTTGATGACAGCGATATCGCAAATCTGAAAGAAATACTTGAAGAGATGAAGAGGTGATTTTGTGGGAGCAGATACAAAAGCACTTCGCACAAGAATAAAAAGCGTAGATTCTACACTTCATCTAACAAAAGCAATGGGTCTTGTAGCTTCGTCTAAAATTCGACGAGCAACCGATGCGATGCAAAAAGGCAGACAGTATTCGGAAGCAGTCACCGAAATTATTAATATGCTGACAGCGAGCAACGAATGTAAAAAAAGTGCATATATGAAACAGGATAATAGCGGTAAATCAAGAATTATTGTTATAGCAGGAGACAGAGGACTTGCAGGCGGATATAATGCAAATGTGTTTCGCCTTGCATCACAGTATAAGGATGCGGAATTTATTCCCATTGGGAAACGTGCCTGCGAAGCTTTTGGCGAAGGATATTCTTCCTCCGAAAAATTTTCTGCAGAAGATGCCGCTAACCTGTCAGAAAAATTATGCGAAGATTTTGCAAAGGGTAAGTATTCAAGACTTGGCGTAATCTCGACAAAATATGTTTCTATTATGACACAGGAACCGCAAATCTCATGGCTTTTGCCGCTTACTGCAGACGAAAATGATAAAAGCGTGGGTACAATTTTTGAACCCGATGAGCTTACCATTTTAAATGAAGCCGTACCCGAATACGTTTCCGGAATGCTCATGGGATTTATCAGAGAAAGCTTTGCAAGTGAAGTTGCCGCCAGG
>JBGVDU010000237.1:0-5172 GCA_045119555.1 Acutalibacteraceae bacterium
GAAAAATTAAAGGGCGGTTATTTGCTCAATAAGCTGAAAAGTCAGCCTAACAGCGATAAAATTGTTGAACCGTCAGACAAGGCTTTCGTTTCCGATTTTAATCTTTTTAATATTCAGAAAAAGATTATAAGGGAGCTTGCAAAAACGGAGTCGTGCATAATTATCGGTAAATGCTCAAATTATCTTTTGCGAGATTATGACAATGTTGTCAGCGTTTACATCGAAGCACCGAGAAAGGCTTGCGTTGAAAGACTGAAAAATTATCTTGGAATTGATGAGCAGGAGGCGGCTTATCAGATTTATCACACCGATAAATATCGTTCCGATTATTACAAATACTACACGGGCGGCAAAAGTTGGACCGATCCCGTAGCTTATGATATGACTTTAAACAGCGACAGAGTCGGCATTGAAAATTGTGCCAATATAATAATTGAATATTTGAAAATGAGCGGAAGGCTCGTTTGATTTTCTGTTCGGCAACGGGGTCGATAGTTAAACAATTACGTTTAAGCTATCGCCCCGTTTTGTTTTATAAAGCTTTTTGAGAAAAGGAGAATGAAACTATGACAAAGAATTTACTTTTAAAGGCAATTTCGGCAGCATTATGCTCGGCAGTGCTTGCCACTACATTCCTTGCAGGCTGTGGCTCAACAGGCGGTGATTCATCATCACAGGGTGCTTCTGAGGCAGAAACGGGCACAACACCGTCATCGGATTCCGAAACGGTTACAGTCGGCTTGCTCCATTCGCTCACAGGCTCAATGGCTATTTCCGAAAAGGCTGTAAGTGATGCCGAAAAGCTTGCTATCAGTGAGATTAACGCAAGCGGCGGTGTACTCGGCTGTCAGATTGAATATCTCGAGGAGGACGGTGCCTCCGACCCGTCAACCTTTGCCACAAAGGCAGAAAAGCTAATCGACCAGGACGGTGTTACTACCGTATTCGGCTGCTGGACTTCTTCCTCCAGAAAAGCTGTAAAGCCTGTATTTGAGGACTACGGTGCATTGCTCTTCTATCCCGTTCAGTACGAGGGTATGGAGTCATCACCGAACATTGTTTACACGGGTGCCGCACCTAACCAGCAGATTGTTCCTGCTATTGACTACTTAATCGACAATGGTTATACGAAGTTCTTCCTTTTAGGCTCTGACTATGTATTCCCACGCACTGCAAATGAAATCATCAAGGCTCAGGTTGAAAACGCAGGTCTTGAGGTTGTGGGTACTGAATATGCAGATATGGAGCAGACAGACTTCTCCACAATCATCTCAAAGATTGAAGCCGCAGACCCCGATGTAATCATCAATACTCTTAACGGTACGGGCAATGTTTCGTTCTTCAAGCAGATGTCTGAAAAGAACTACACAAGCGAGGAATATATGACAATGTCCTTCTCAATCGCTGAGGAAGAGGTTGCAACAATCGGTTCCGATATTCTCAAGGGCCACATGGTTTCGTGGAACTATTATCAGACAACGGAAACAGAGAGAAACACTGAGTTCGTGGAAGCTTATAAAGCCGCTTACGGTGAAGACAGAGTAACCTCCGACCCGGCAGAAGCTGCTTATGACGCAGTTTATCTCTGGAAAGCGGCAGTTGAAAAGGCGGGCAGCTTTGAGGTTGAGGACGTTCTCGAGGCTATCGGTACAGGCGAGGTTTCCTTCGATGCACCGGAGGGCTTGGTAACAATCAACGGCGAAAATCAGCACCTCAGCAAGCCTGTAAGAATCGGTGAGGTTGGCGATGACGGACTTATCACAGAGATTTACGCAACGGAAGAGGCTGTTGACCCCGACCCATACCTTGAAACATACGATTGGGCAGTTGCCGCAGGCATTAAGCCGCTTGAGTAATTTTCGACAAGCATAATCGGCAAACAATAAATTACGCATCGGTTTCGGTAATGCCGAAGCCGATGCAGATATCAAATCATTCGTTACAGACATGAACCGTCGATAACGACCGCCACCCATTATAATGATACATGAATTTTTCCTTCTTCACAGGTTGTCGGCGGTTCATGGTTGTATATATTTATTTTTTGCATATTTGCATGGATTTAAATCAGCAGAACAGGTAGATTAAATATAATCAGCCTGCGTCACATTTATAATTTAGGGGGTGTATATTTTGGAACAGGTTATTAACGCATTGTTTAACGGTTTGAGCCTGAGTTCAATATATCTTCTCGTTGCCCTTGGTTTGTCAATCACCTTCGGTTTGATGGGCGTTATCAATATGGCACACGGCGAATTTGTTATGATTGGTGCGTATATGACATACGTTACCCAGGAAATTTTTGCGGCATATCTTCCCGAATCGGTCGGGGGTCTTTATTACTTTGCCGCAATTATCATGTCATTTGTAATTACCTTCCTGCTTGGCTGCGGAATGGAAAAGCTGCTTATCAGCAAGCTGTACGGGCGAAAAATCGACTCGCTACTCGTCACATGGGGCGTCAGTCTGATTCTTCAGCAGGCGGCAAGAACTATTTTCGGTTCACAGGGTGTTAATGTAAATGCACCAAATTTTTTAAAGGGCGGCCTTGAGGTTGGCGGCTGTACGTTCTCTTACAACAGAATTTTCATAATTCTTCTTGTAGTTGTTTGTATCATTCTCGTTTGGCTTGTAATGAACAAATCGGGCTTCGGTGTGAAGATGAGAGCGACAATGCAGAACAGACCCATGGCTCAGTGTATGGGCATCAATTCCAAAAAGGTCGATTTAATTACCTTCGGTCTTGGCTCGGGTCTTGCAGGCATTGCAGGCTGTGCCATTGCACTCCTCGGTTCAATCGACTCAACGGTTGGTCAAAGCTATATCGTTTATTCATTTATGACAGTTGTACTCGGCGGTGTGGGCAATATCCTCGGTACAGTAATCGGTTCGCTTATTATCGGTTTCTCAAGCGTTTTTGTGGAGTCATATTACAGTGCTTCAATCGCAAGAGCAATCGTTCTTATAATTATCATCGTATTTTTGCAGTTCCGTCCTAAGGGTCTGTTTACAATTCGCAGCAGAAGCCTTGACGATGCAGATTAAGGGAGGTGGACATATATGGCAAATTCAAATAATTCTCCGTTGATGAAGAAAAAGGGGTTTTTAAGCGGAACTAAATACGGTTACCATATAGTGTTCGCCGTGCTTGTTGTCTGCTTGGCTGTATGTCCCTTTGTAATGGATACAACGGCTATGATTCAATTCTTAGGCAAATGTATGTGCTACTCAATGGTGGCAATCGCAATCGACCTTATTTGGGGTTACACGGGAATGCTGAGCCTCGGTCACGGACTTTATTTCTGCTTGGGCGGATACGCAATGGCTATGTATCTGAAGCTTGCCGACAACGGCGGTAAGATTACGGATTTCATGCAAATCGGCGGTCTTAAAGAATTACCGACATTCTGGAAGCCGTTTTTATCACTTCCCGTATCGTTGATTCTCATTGCTCTTATTCCCGGCTTGTTTGCGGGAATTATCGGATTCTTCGTATTCAGAAGTCGAATTAAGGGTGTGTATTTTTCAATTATCACACAGGCACTCACATGGGCGGCTTACTCGTTCTTTATTGCAAACTCCGCTTACACGGGCGGCAACAACGGTATCACAGACTTTGACGCTATTGTCGGAAAGACGAAGGGTGCGGCAAACAGAGAGAATTTGATTCTTTTGTTCCTCGTCACCTTGGCGGTTTTGGTAATTGTTTATGTAATTGCTTCGTATCTTGTTCAGAGTAAGTTCGGTAAGGTTCTTGTTGCGATTCGTGACGGCGAGAACAGAACATTTTTCTCGGGTTATTGTGTGAACAGATACAAGAACACAGTTTATGTAATGTCCGCAATTATATCCGCAATAGGCGGTGCGTTGTTCGTAAACTTTAACGGCAGTATCACACCTACTCAGATGACAATCGCCTTTTCGATTACCATGGTAATTTGGGTTGCAGTCGGCGGCAGAGGTACGATTCTCGGTGCTGTAATAGGCACATTTATTATAAATCTTTGCGAATATAACCTCAGCTCGGGTATCTTCGTTGATATCTGGCAGTATATTTTGGGTGCAATCTTCTGTGTAACAATTCTTTTGTTCAAGAAAGGTATCATCGGTATTTTTACCGAACAGCTTCCGTTGCTCGTTCAGAAGCTTAAAGGCACAAAGCAAAAGGAGGTAAGTGAGAATGGCTAAAGCAGACAGCAATACAGTCCTTGCAATAAAGGGTATTTCGGTTGAATTCGATGGCTTTAAGGCTCTTACCGATGTTCATGTAGACGTAAAGCGTCATACCATTCACTTTTTTATCGGCCCGAACGGTGCAGGTAAAACGACACTCCTTGATATCATCTGTGCAAAAACAAAGCCGACAATCGGTACGGTTCATTTTTACCCCGAGGGCAGAGAATCTCTCCGACTGACGGGTATGAAAGAGTATAAAATCGTAAACGAGGGAATAGGCAGAAAGTTCCAGGTTCCTTCTGTATTTATTAATCTTTCGGTAAAGGAAAATATGATTCTTTCGCTTAAAGGTCATAAGGGTGTGGTGGATTCAATCTTCCGCCGCCCGTCAAAGGAAGAGCTTGCACAGATTGACGAAACACTCAAAAAGGTTGGTCTTGACGACAAAGCAGACGTGAAAGCAGGCTCACTTGCACACGGTCAGAAGCAGTGGCTTGAAATTGCAATGCAGCTGCTTCAAAAGCCGGAAATCATTATGCTTGACGAGCCTGCGGCAGGTATGGGTAAGCCGGAAACCTTCCGCACGGGTGAGCTTTTGAAAGAAATCAAGAAAGAATGTACCATTATCGTAGTTGAACACGATATGGATTTTGTAAAGCAAATTGCAGATACCGTAACGGTGCTTCACGAGGGCAGAGTTCTCACAGAGGGAAAGGTTGACGATGTCCTCGCAAACGAAACAGTACAGGCGGTTTACTTAGGCAGAGGCGGTGAGAGAAATGCTGAGCATTGAGAAAATGTGCTCCTATTACGGAGAAAGTAATATTATCAGCGACCTTGATATGCACGTTGAAGAGGGGAAAATAACCTGTTTAATCGGCAGAAACGGTGTAGGAAAGAGTACCACTCTCAAAAGCATAATGGGTTTGGTGCGAACACCGAGCGGGGCGGTAAAATTGGACGGCACCGATATGATAAAAATGCCGACCTACGACA
>JBGVDU010000238.1:0-3556 GCA_045119555.1 Acutalibacteraceae bacterium
TTGATGATATTGACTTTTCAAGAGACGGAGTGATACTTTCCGACGGACTTATGGAAAAGTACGGAATCAAAGTGAATGATAATTTAATTTTGTGCGAAAGATATGAGAATAAAGACTATGATTTTAAAGTAGGCGGAAGCTATCATTATCCCGCAACAATGGCTGTGTTTATGCCGATAGATCAGTTTAACGAAACTTTTGATATGGACGAAGATTATTTCAGCGGATATTTTTCCGATGAAAGAATAACCGATATTGACGAAGAATATATAGCTTCAACTATCACCGAACATGACCTCACCGTTATGGCTGATCAGCTTGAGGATTCTATGGGGCAAATGTTTGCAATGTTCTTCGGATTTGCGATATTGTTGTTTTTGATGATGATTTATCTGCTTTCAAAGCTGATAATCGAAAAGAACTCAAATGCAATTTCGATGATTAAAATTTTAGGATATACCGACAGTGAAGCAAGCAAATTGTATAACCGTGCAACTGCCATTGTGGTAGTAATTTCATTGCTTATATCAATTCCTGTTAGTCAGTATGTAATAAAGGTAATTTATTATGCTATGATGCTTGATTACACAGGCTGGTTGACATATTACATTGCACCGTGGGTGTATGCTGAGGTATTTGTCACAGGTGTGTTTTGTTATGCTGTTATCCATTTTATAGAAATGAAACGAATCCGCAAAATTCCGCTTTCGGTAGCACTTAAAAATATGGAGTAATTTAAAATGGCTGTACGTTTTTACCGTACAGCCATAATTTTCTTTCGTGTCTTGCAGAATTTCTCACTCGAAGCTTTATTCAATTTTAAACGGTGTTTAAGGCATTGAAATTTTACTTTCTTTTATCAATTATTACCTTTAATTTACCTGTTCTTTGATTGTATTCAAGATCCGAGGCCTTGCACCACTCTACCTTTGGTATGTTCACTACATCATCGTTAATAGCATCTTTAAGGAGAGAGCGTTCCTTATAAAGTGTTTCTAAAAACTTTTCTGTGTAGCTTTCGTCAGCCTGTGGTACAGCGATTCTGAAAATGAATTGGTCCTTGATGTCGTGTGTTACAACGATTTGATATGAATAGTATTCGATGTCACACATATTTAAAATGTAACCTATATCCTGTGGATATATAGTAACATAGCCTGCTCTTGCCGCTACATTGCTTCTGCCGAGAATTCTGAATTTGCGGTCAGCGACCCCTTCCGGCTCTGTATATTCTCCCATATCGCCTGCAGGATAACGGATAAGCGGAATTAAGGTTTTGAAAAGGGAGGTGACATAAATTACACCCGGTTTGTTCATCTCGGTAATGATTTCGCCTGTATCGGGATCAATGAGCTCCAATTTACATAAATCGGACATAACTCGGTGTTCGTTAAATCCGCAGTCCTTGGTGAAATAGCCGATAGGACCGCCGTCGTTGGAGGCATAAAATACCGAGCGGAATTCGATATCTCTGTCAAAGATTTTGCATATTCTCTCTCTCTGGTCATGGTACAGAGTTTCTCCTGCAAAGTAGACTGTATCAACAACAAAGCCTGTAAGCTTGTTTTCATCAATGTATGAAATAATTTTAGTCAGTATAGACGGCGTACCTGCAAGGCAATTAATTTTATGCTGTAAAATAGTGGTGACGATTTCTTCAATAGATATATTTCCCGAAAGGTTGTACATAATTGTTTTAGCATGTGAATAGTACAGCATACTGTAAGTATATAAGAAGCTTGCATAAAGTCCGCCTGCATAAAAGAGATTGGCTATTTTTGTGCCGTTTGAAAGTCCGCCTTTTGTAAGAACCGCACCGCTGCATTCGCACATTGTTTCCCATTCCTCTGCTGAGTACAAGGAATATTTAGGGTCCCCGGTTGTGCCGCCGCTTTTCAATACTTGTCCGTCAGTCTGGGCTTTTGTTGCAACGGTTCCTCCGTTTTTGTCACAGTGCTTCCAAAAATCATCTTGATTTACAAGTGGAAGTTCCTCAAGAGAAGCATCTGCGGGGAAATCCTTATATAAATCGGCATAATATTTTGAATTGGCTCTGGCGTAGCTGATAATTTCATCTACCGAATATGTTTTATAACTCATAATCAGCCTCCTCGTTATTGTAATCGGTAATGGAAATGATGTCATTTTTCAATTCGTCAAATTCTCCGACAGTTATCAAATGCTCATAATGTCTTTTAGTATTTAACAGAATCTGCATAACAAGATAATCATTGGTTTCGCCGCCCGGAATAATTCCGGAAAGAATAAAGTGACATTTTTTTGCTGTTTGATATCCATGTTCACAGCTTGGAGAGTTGAGTGAAATAAATAACTCGACCATTTCATTTTTTTTGCGAATTGAATCAGTAACTGTTTCTTTTAATATCTGTTCCAAATCTTCCGAGGAATGACGAAGAATAATCCTTTTCATTCTTAATGTGCTGTTGTTCTCAATACTTATTTCGGTAAGATCGCTTACTTTGGAATTTTCTCGAAATTCATATTGCCACTCTAATCTGTTATATATCTTTCCGATAAAAGAGGTGAGCTCTTTCGGAGGATAGATTATGCTTTGTGCGGTTGTATCCAAAATTTTTACACTTGAACATAGGTCCAGACGTTGTTCGTCTTTGTTATATTCACTTTCTATGTCTGAGTTAATATAAGACATCAATAGAGATGTTGCGGTAAAGCCTGCTCTGAGAAAGGCTTTTTGCGACATTGGGTGAAATGCTACCGGTTGTCCCATTAAGGCTCTGAAGCCTTGCTTCTTTCCCATATCAATACAGTAGTCTATGAATTTTGAAAAAAGACCAAGACCACGAAATTCTTTTCGGATAACTACGGAGGAAATTTCGGGCATATTTTTATAAAGCTCAGAAAATGCCAAAGCAAAATGACCTGCGGTTTGTCCGTGTTGATTTACTGCGAGAAAAGAAATAAGCTCATTGTTTTTTATCATACGCAGAAGACTGTCCACATAATACAGCTGCTCGTATGAATAGGAATATCCATATTCACTGTATATGCAACGGATTGCTTCAATGGCGTCTTTTTCTGTTGCAACGGGGCGGATAGTAATATTTGTATCAAGAGCCTCGGTATCGGGATAAGTTTCGGGGGGATTAAAATGAATAGGATTCTTTATTCTTTGACGAATATATATTCTCTGTCCCTCTTTACCTAATTTTTCAATACCCACTCCGTCTGTCCATAATTCAAGAATATAATTAGTTAAATCCTTGTTATTGGAAAGCGAGTCCTTGCTGTAAGAAAAATCGTACCAGCCCGGTATTCCCAGATCTTTTATCGAAATTTCAAAGAAATTTTCTTTTATATACAGTTCTATCCATAGAATTCCTTCACTTGATGGATAAGCTTTTTCTATTCTATATTTTAATATTTCTCCGAATATAAATCTTAGTCGATTGTATCTTTCAAAGTCAACCTTGGTATGATTGCTGATAATAGAATCCAAGAAGCTAAGTACAGCCGGAACATACAGCTTATTATTCCTAATTTCAAGAGATGCGATCTTTTTTTTCTCCATATGTGT
>JBGVDU010000239.1:0-3832 GCA_045119555.1 Acutalibacteraceae bacterium
GAGAAAATGTTTATAATACACTAAATGAAGAACTAGATAATAATAGTTCTTTTTCTTTTGATAATCAGGGAAGAAAATTATCTAATGAACAACAAGAGTATTTTAAAGATTCAAAAGCAGTAGATGAAAATGGGAATTTAAAAATTCTTTATCATGGAACACCAAACGAATTTAATAAATTTAGTTATGAGTTCTTAGGTACAAATGGAACATTATTAGGAAAGGGGTTTTATCTAACTGATGATATAAATGTTGCTAAAGCTTATGCAAATAAAGGTGAAAACGGTAAAGTTCATCTCTTTAGACCTGATATGAATGCTAAGAGAACAAATCAGACAAATAAGCGTCTTTGCATTCCTTATCTTCCCGAAGAGGATTTCGTTCAGGCTGTAAAGACAATCGTTGATGTAGAAAGAGAATGGGTTCCGTCCGCTCCGGGCACATCACTTTATGTTCGTCCTTTTATCATTGCTACCGATGAATTTTTGGGAGTTGCTCCTTCAAAGACATATTTGTTTATGATCATTCTTTCACCGAGCGGTGCTTACTATTCAAGCGGTCTTGAGCCTGTTGGTATTTGGATTGAAGATGAATATGTTCGTGCTGTAAGAGGCGGTATGGGCTTTGCAAAAACAGGCGGTAACTATGCCGCAAGCTTGATTGGCCAGGTTAAAGCTCACGATGAGGGATTCTCACAGGTTCTTTGGCTTGACGGTGTAGAGCGTAAGTACATAGAAGAAGTTGGTGCAATGAACATCTTCTTTAAGATTGACGGCAAGGTTGTTACTCCTATGCTTAACGGCAGCATTCTTCCCGGTATTACAAGAGATTCAACAATTAATCTTTGTAAGAGCTGGGGCATTGATGTAGAGGAAAGAAGAATTTCCGTTGATGAGATTATTGAGGCTCAGAATAGCGGTAAGCTTGAAGAAGTATTCGGTACAGGTACAGCGGCTGTAATTTCACCTGTTGGTAAGCTTAGATATGTTGATGATGTCATGACTATAAACGGCGGTGGCATCGGACCTTTGAGCCAAAAGCTTTATGATACTATGACAGGTATTCAGTACGGTAAACTTGATGATCCGTTTAATTGGAGAGTAACTCTTTAATTTTGTAACTAAAACGTAAGTTTCTGCATAATTTATCAATATAGATAAATTTATGAAGGTAATGTTATGAAACATTCAGTTACTACGTTGTGCGATATTCCTTTAGGTTCTTCCTGCTTGGTCGGTAATATTGATGATTCTTTGCCTATAAAAGGTCGACTATGCGAGCTTGGATTTTGCGAAGGTGCCGTTATAGATAAGCTTCAAGTGGGTTTTGGCGGAAGTCCGATTGCATTCAGAGTTTGCGGTGCCGTAATTGCAATTAGAGCAGAAGATGCAAATAGGATTATTGTAAGAGTTTAATTAAAATATGAGGAACGTTTAATTATCATGTATTTGATATTAAACGTTCTTTTTTTGTGGGGGTTGCTTATGAAAGACTATGAAAAGGTATATAACATAGCATTGGCAGGAAACCCAAATGTAGGAAAAAGTACAATTTTTAACAGTTTGACAGGTCTTCATCAACATACGGGAAATTGGCCTGGAAAGACAGTGGAGAATACGCAGGGAGAATTTGTTTATAATGACGCATTGTACATGATACAGGATTTGCCCGGAACCTACTCTCTTGTTCCAAATTCTGCTGAGGAAGAGGTGACTTGCGATTACATAAAATCTGGCGAATACGATGCACTTGTCATAATTTTGGATGCGTCCTGCATTAAAAGAAATTTACGTTTTGCAGTTCAGATTTTGCAGTGCGTACATAGCAAGGCGATTGTTTGTATAAATCTAATTGATGAAGCAAAGAAAAAGGGGATAGAAATTGATACGAATAAGTTATCAAAACTTCTTGGCATTCCCGTAATACCGACCGCCGCAAGAAACGGGGTAGGGCTTGCAGAACTCAAAACAGAAATTGAGAATATTGTAAAAAAAGACGATGTGTCGGAAAAAGGAAAAATCAATCTGTATAATGAGAAATATTATGAAAAAATATTCTTTGAATGCTGCAATACCGATAATAAGAACGTAGATAAATTTGACAGAAAGATAGATAATTTTCTGATTTCAAAAAAATTCGGAATTCCGATTATGCTTTTTATTTTAATCGGCATATTTTGGCTTACCATTGTGGGGGCAAATTATCCGTCAGAATGGCTCAATTCTTTTTTTCAATACATAGGAGCTTTAATTGAAAATTTTTTAATTTGGATTAATTGTCCCGCTCCTATTATATCGGCAGTTGTTGACGGAATATATACCACTTTAACATGGATAATTTCCGTTATGCTTCCGCCTATGGCTATATTTTTTCCTCTATTTACTCTTATGGAGGATTCGGGTTATCTTCCGAGAATTGCCTTCAATTTGGATTCTTATTTCAGAAAAGCAAATGCACACGGTAAGCAATCTTTGACAATAGCAATGGGTTTTGGTTGTAATGCTTGCGGCGTTACAGGCTGCAGAATAATAGATTCTCCCAGAGAAAGGCTCATCGCTATTATTACAAACAGTTTAGTGCCGTGTAATGGTCGTTTTCCTACATTGATTTCAATAATTTCGATGTTTTTTGTAGGTGCTTTAAGCGGAATTTCGGCATCATTTATTGAATCCGGAATATTGCTTTTATTGATTGTGCTTAGCGTATTCGTAACATTGCTTTGTTCAAAGCTTTTGTCTAAAACTCTTTTAAAAGGTGTACCGTCATCCTTTGTACTGGAGCTTCCGCCTTACAGACGGCCTCAAATAGGCAAGGTTATAGTTCGTTCTGTTTTCGACAGAACCTTGTATGTTTTGTTTAGAGCGATTGTTTTTGCCGCCCCGGCAGGTTTATTAATATGGATATTGGCAAATGTTCATATCGGGGATATGTCTATACTTGCGTATTGCACAGAATTTCTCGACCCAATAGGGAGAATAATAGGTTTAGACGGTGCAATTTTGATGGCGTTTATTTTGGGATTTCCTGCAAATGAAATTGTTTTGCCGATAATTTTGATGATTTATATGTCAAGCGGATCTATTAGTGAACTTCCCGATTTAGTTCAATTAAAGGATATTTTAGTCCAAAACGGTTGGACTCTTACAACCGCAATCTGCACATCAGTTTTTGTCCTTTTCCATTTTCCGTGTTCAACAACCTGCATGACTATTTTCAAAGAAACTAAGAGTAAAAAGTGGACCGTTATTTCTTTTTTTCTGCCTTTATTAATAGGTACGGCTTTGTGTTTGATAATAAATCTCTGCTCAAAATTATTAAATTTCTTATTCTAACCAAAACTTATAAGCCAAAACAGGTACTCCATAATAGAGTACCTGTTTTTTAATAAATGAGTTTACTTTCGTCTTTTTCTATATCTTCGTTAGAAGCTGATGAAGCACTTTGACTGCTTGTTTTTGAAGCAGAATTATTTGTGCTCGAGCTATCGTAATAAAATTCTGTTGACGCTGAAGCAGCCGCTTCATTTGCTGCCGATGCAGCCATTTCCGATTCGTATTTTTCAGCATAGGGGGAATTTGTTTCATATACTGCGAACTGTGAAAAATAAGCATCTCCATGGTTAACATCATACCCATATCTTGAAATAAGCTCATCAACAGTTACGAACACAAAGCCTTGTGATTGAAGCTCATCAATAGCTGCAAGTGCACCGTCAACACTTGTGCTGTAAATGTCATGCAGAAGAATAATATCTCCGTCATGGCATTTAGAAACGATTTCTTCTTTAATTGCATCAGCATTACGCAGTTCCCAATCTCTGGAATCAAGCGAC
>JBGVDU010000240.1:0-4393 GCA_045119555.1 Acutalibacteraceae bacterium
CAACTGTTTGCAGGCTTTCAACGCAATCCTGTGAAACATCATCAATAGTTTCAACGAACGCTCTTACCATAAAAGCGAAGCTTGTAATGCACAAAGCAACAAAGCCAACACCGGTACCTATTCCAAGAGAAGAAAACAATATAAATGCCCATACCAAAGCCGGAATATTTCTTAAAAAGGTTGCCACAGCACGAACATATTTTGCAACTCTCGGAAATGGCGAAACCTTTTCGCTTCCGAAAAGTGCCGCAAAAAACGCAAGAATTGCCGCAACCGTAGTAGATGACATAGCCAGTGCAAGCGTTACAACAACACTTGACAATACATTTCCGATTCTGCTTGTTTTAGGAAGAGCAGGCGGAAGAAAGTCGTTTACAATAAATGACCAAAACTCATCACTGTTTTTTATCAATGTCATTACATTAAAATTTGTATAGTAAGAAGTTAATACAAACAAAATCATAGCAACTATGATAAAACCCGTATATACCTTTTTCTGATTCTTCGCAATAACGGGAATCTTATCTGTCATCGTCTGAACCTCCCATCATAAGGTTTTCACGGGAGGTTCCGTATATGCGTTCAATAACTTCATCTGTAAGTTCCGTGGGCACACCGTCAAACACTACCTCGCCCTTTGAAAGACCGATTATTCTTGTTGAATATTTAATAGCGGCATCAAGCTGATGAAGATTGACTATACATGCAATATTTCTTTTATGAGTCATATCCTTTAGCAAATCCATAATTGTTTTTGCACTTGACGGGTCAAGTGAGGCTATCGGCTCATCACACAGCAAAAGCTTTGGATTCTGCATAATTGCCCTTGCTATGCCTACACGCTGCTTCTGTCCGCCCGATAAATCGGAAGCTCTGTTATAGGAATACTGCTCCATACCAAGCTCGTTCAGAAGTGCTATTGCTTTTTTCTTGTCTTCCTCGGAATACCTTCCGACTACTCCGTTTATCCCACTCATATAGCCCAAGCAACCGTGCAGTACATTTTGCAGAACCGAAAGACTGTAAACAAGATTATAATTTTGAAAAATCATTCCTATCTTTCTGCGAAGATGCTTCAGATTTTTGCCCTTTTGCTCGGATACGGAATCACCGTCAAAGTAAATTTCTCCATCGCTTATAGGAATAAGCTTATTGATGGAACGGAGTATTGTGGACTTACCTGAACCCGACGGGCCGATGATTGAAATAAACTCCCCTTCAGCCACACCGAAGGAAACGTTTTTCAGTGCGTGAACGCCGTTTGGGTATTCTTTTGATACGTTTTCAAATTTTAAAATGTTATCCATACTATTTCTTCACCGCAGATATTATTCCTCGTTGATGAGTTTGTTGAGCTCAATGATGTCCTCATAGTCGCTGAGATCACACTCAATGAATCGAGCTGTTTCATTCTTAATGACGTCTGTAAAGTAATCTTGATTATCATAAGCTACAAGGAATTCTGTAAGAATTTTTCGTGTTTCTTCATCAACGGAGCTTGCAACAACCATTGCCTCAGCAGGAATAGAGCCCGACTTATGGATAATCTTAATATCGGATTCCTCAGCGTTGCCGGAAGCAATTTCGGAAGCAAGAATTTGGTCGGAAATCGGAACTACATCAACATCTCCCTTAATTACAGCCTGCAAGCCTGCCTGATGAGAACCTGAAAAGCTGACTGCTTCAAAGAACTCTCCGTTTGTATGGAGGATATCGGAATTAAGCTCTTCATCGGAGAATGCTTTAATAATCTCGGCAGTAGGTACAAGATTGCCTGAGGTTGAATCGGGATCAACAAATGCCATTGTTTTGCCCTTGATATCAGAAATTGAATTTATATCATCATTATCTGCCGTTGTAATAAGTACAGAGTGATAAACAGCCTTTTCCGGATCACCGTCCTCAGCCTTCATAACAATAGGTTCAATGTCTGCACGTTCCGCACCGAGAGCCAAGGCAAGAGGTCCCATGTATGCCATATCTGCTTTACCCGTTCTGAGTGCTTCAATAATAGCGTTGTAGTCGCTTGCTTGAATCTCCTCGACCTCACAGCCGAGAAGCTCACTTAAATCATTTGCCAAACCGTTTCTTGCATCTGTACTTTGTTCGGTTGATTCATTCGGAGCATATGCGATTGTAAATACTCCGTCTTCTCCTCCGGCTGATACGGAAACTGTTTCTGTGTCGGCTGAGCTTGCGGAATCGGAATTTTGACTTTCTGTTGTATTATCTGTACAACCTGCCGCAAAAGCAGATACGCACAAAGCGGCAGCAAGAATAGCAGAATAAAATCTTTTGTTCATCTTCATAATTAATTCTCCTCAATTATAATATCAATAGTTTGCGTTTTAATATATCTTTTCAAGTATAGAAAGAACCATATTTTCAGTGAGGTTTACAGGATTATTGTCGGCTCTTCCTTTTGTTAAGCCGAGAGCGGCAAGGGTTGGAAGCTCACTCTTTTCTACTCCCCACTTTTCTAAAGTAGACGGTATTCCTGCCCTTTCAAGGATTTTCTTGATTCTGACTCCGAATTCTTCGGCGGACTTTACGCCTAAAGTATCTAAAAGCAAATCATAATCCTCAACATTACTGCTGTTTAACTCGGCAACAGGTGCAAGAAGCATGCTTACAGCTGTGCCGTGCGGAATATTATACTTCATTGTCAACGGATATGAGATTGAGTGACAAGCAGTAGTTTTTGTTGAACTGAACGCAAGTCCTGCTGTAACACTTCCCTTTGCCATATATTCGTGAGCCTTTGGGTCACCGTCTGCAAGCTCGTCTATATGGCTCATAATCGTTCTTATTGCTCCTAAGGCGAGTACCTTTGAAATTATATTCGAGCCGTTTGCCCAATAGCTTTCAATCGCATGTGCAGCGGCATCGAGAGCCGACGAAACTGCCAATTTTACAGGCATATCCTTCGTCATATCAGGGTCGATTACAGCCGCATAGGCAAAGTTTTCATGCGATTCAACGGATCGTTTAACGCTCATTGTCGGATCCCATATAGTTGCCCAACAAGTAACCTCACTTCCCGTGCCCGATGTAGTAGGAACACCAATCCATTTGGCTTTTGGAGTTCCAAAATCTTTGCTCGAAATTATTTCTCTCATTTCGTCTGCCGATGAAATTTCTTTTCCGTAAAAACAGCAAAGCGATTTTCCGATGTCCATGACACTTCCTCCGCCTACTGCAATAACTGCTTCGGGAAGAAAATCACGCGTTTTTACAAAGAGTTCAAAAAGCTGTTCAACTGTCGGATTCGACTCATTAAAACATACCCAAAAAACATTATATTTTTCACTGAGCCTTTTAAATGCTTCAAGCTGAGCCGTTGTTTCGTTCCATGTTATAAGAAGAACTTTTCCCTCAGATGATACGATATTTCTCAGAATTGAAGGAATCTCGGATATTGCACCGTTACCGTAAATAATCTGAACGGGATTACGATATATGTTCAAATCATTTGACCTCCTTCATAATTTTGGAGTTAATTTCCTCGATAGCTTCGGGTAATTCTCTGATACTGTCAATTACCATATCAGCACCTGCATCGAGATATTTTTTGGTTGCTTCATTCTTGTGCCTTTCAAGCTCATAGGAATCAATGGTGTTATATTCATCTTCGCTCAGTCCCAAAAGGTTTGAAGCGGTGAGAATACCTATACTCCAAGCACCTGCGTTTTTGCCCTCAAGAATATCAGTGATTGTATCTCCAACCTTAACAACAGCCTTGGTGGGATAAACTTTTGTTTTTCTCATACACTCATACAGCATAAACGGCGAGGGTCTTCCCATTCCCGTAATATCGGGAGTAACAACACAATCGGGATTATAACCTGATTTTTTAGCACTCGGAATCACGTTTTTCATCATTTCCGAAGTATAACCCGTTGTGGAGCCGATTTTTATGTCCATTTCCCTGAGCTTTGCAACTGTTTCTACAACACCGTTAATCGGAACACTGTATTCTGCAACAACATCTGCCAATCTGCTTTCAAAATGCTGATATAGATTTTCTACATCTTCATCGTTCCACGCTCTTCCATATTTCTCTTTCCATTGCTTTGTTGATGTTTCAAGAGAAAGTAATGAGCGGATATGAGCCTTTTTCTCCATACCCATAGGGCCGTTGATTTCATTACGCGTAAGCTTTATACCTGCGTCGGAAAAAACTTCATCAAATACCACCATTGGTGCAGATGAACCGTAATCAACCGTTGTACCCGCCCAATCGAATACTACAAGCTTTATTTTTTCTGCTTTCATTTTTTATTCTCCTCATTGCTCTATTTTACTGTTGCAAGATTATATTAACAAAATTTAAAATTACCAACAAGCAAGAGAAGGTGAAGCCTATGTAATATTTGTGTAAAGCAATTCCCCG
>JBGVDU010000241.1:0-3990 GCA_045119555.1 Acutalibacteraceae bacterium
GTTCATTCCGTTTTCCTCAGAAATCGCCTGCCTTATAGCCTTCTCCTGTTGATAAGGAATAACACTGTATTCAAATTTCTTAACCTCTGTAATTTTACCGACAGCCTTAACGTAATTATTCTCATCTCTTCTAACGGCTTCGGGCTTGGCATGCTTCTTTTGAAAATAAATCAAAAAAATTACAGCCGCCAGAACAGCAAGCAAAATCACAAGTAAAAGTATTCCGCCGACAAGGTCTGTTGTCTGTGCTATATCTTTAATTTTCTCGGCTGTATCGAATAAAATAAATAAGCTCATCAAAAATTCTCCTCATTAAAAATGGTTTGGAAGCCTTACGCAAACACCGCTTTGAAAAATAATCAATACTATATGCTTCCGTAAAAATTACTATTAAATATTAAATTCATCAAAACATACACAAAATATTATAATATTGTCACTTCATAAGTAAGTTTCATATAATTTTCAAAAAAAATTAAAAAGCGTATTGACAAAGAACGCTTTTGCTAATAATATGTGTATTAGCGTTTTCGCTATCTTCCAATTTTTCCTTGTTTGTATTGTAGCATAACCCACGGGTGTTGTCTATAATGATAATTAACTTTAAATTTATTTTTTCAGGAGGGAATACACATGGTATTCGAGAAAATTAAGGCTATTTTGGCTGAGCAGTTCGATGCTGAAGAGGATTCTATCACACTTGACACAAGTCTTACAGAGGATTTGGGTGCGGATTCTTTGGATTTGGCTGACGTTCTTATGGCTATTGAGGACGAATTTGAGGTTGAGATTCCGGATGAGGATATCGAGAACATCAAGACAGTCGGCGATATCGTTGGTTACATCGAGGACAAAAAGTAATTTTTCCCAATTTTCCTTTACAAAAGCATCGGTTTATTTTCCGTAAACCGATAGGTAAATTTTATCTTACGAAATTATTACTGCCCGAATCCACACGGGCAGTTAATTTTTTGCCCTTTGCCGCAATAATTACTCGAAAAAGGTTGAAATATTCCGTTAATGAATGTATAATTTAAGATGTATGTACACTCAGAAAGAGAGGAAGTCAACTATGGCACAAAATAAGAAAATGGTTGAAGCCATTACTTCAAGAGATGAAGATTTTGCAAAATGGTACACAGATATAGTTAAAAAGGCAGAGCTGTGCGATTATTCGGGTATTAAGGGTTGTATGATTTTCAGACCCTACGGCTATGCTATTTGGGAGAACATTCAAGCTGACCTCGACAGACGTTTTAAGGAAACAGGCGTTGAAAATGTTTACATGCCTATGCTCATTCCCGAAAGTCTTCTCCAAAAGGAAAAGGACCACGTTGAGGGCTTTGCACCGGAGGTTGCTTGGGTTACTCACGGCGGCGAAGAAAAGCTCTCTGAGCGTCTTTGCATTCGTCCTACATCGGAAACACTCTTCTGCGAGCATTATCAGAAGGTTATTAACTCTTACAGAGATTTGCCTAAGCTTTACAACCAGTGGTGCAGTGTAATGCGTTGGGAAAAAACAACTCGTCCTTTCCTCAGAACCTCCGAGTTCTTGTGGCAGGAGGGTCACACAATGCACGAAACAGCCGAGGAGGCACAGGAGGAAACTCTCCGCATGCTCAAGGTTTACGAGGATTTCTACCGTGAAACTCTTGCTATCCCTGCTGTTGTCGGCAAAAAAACAAGAAAAGAAACCTTTGCAGGTGCAGAGGCAACATATACAATCGAGCCGATGATGCACAACGGTGTCGCTTTGCAGGGCGGTACATCTCACTACTTCGGTGACGGATTTGCCAAGGCTTTCGACATCAAGTTCACAGGCAGAGATAATACTCTTCAGTATCCACATCAGACATCTTGGGGCGTAAGCACAAGAATGATCGGTGCAATAATTATGGTTCACGGCGACGACGACGGTCTTGTGCTTCCGCCTAAGATTTCTCCGATTCAGGTTGCCATTATCCCTGTTGCACAGCACAAGGAGGGCGTTCTCGAAAAGGCAGACGAGCTTAAAAAGCGTCTTTCCAAGGAATTCAGAGTTAAGCTTGACGACTCCGACAACAGCCCCGGCTGGAAGTTTAGCCAGTACGAGATGAAGGGTGTTCCCGTTCGAGTTGAAATCGGCCCTAAGGACATTGAAAAGAATCAGTGCGTAATCGTAAGACGTGACAACAGAGAGAAGCAGTTTGTTTCCCTCGACAACCTCGAAGAGGCAGTTAAGACTGCACTTCAAGAGGTTCACGACGGTATGTATCAGAGAGCACTTGAAAATATGCAGGAGAAAACTCACGTTGCAACAACATTTGAGGAATTCTGCGACACAGCTAAGAACAAGCCGGGCTTCATCAAGGCTATGTGGTGCGGTGACGTTGAGTGCGAAGACAAGATTAAGGACGTTACAGGCGGCGTGAAGTCAAGATGTATTCCATTCGAGGAGGAGCACCTCTCCGACGTCTGCGTATGCTGTGGCAAACCTGCAAAGCACCAGGTATTCTGGGGTAAGCAGTATTAATTTTGATAATTATCTTTTGGATTTTAATATTGTTGTTTTAACAATACGATTTATAAAAGCAACCGCCGAGGAGGATTTCTCTTTCGGCGGTTAATAATACTATATCCAACATAGGAGTGATAGAAATGGTATCTGATAACTATGAGAAATTTTGGGACGATATTTCCAAAATTGAAGAAGTTGATTATGATGATGAAAAAATCAACCGTCTTTTAAGGTTCAAAGCTATTCAAGACCAATTACCCGGCGTTCGTAAAATTTTGGATGTAGGTGCAGCCACAGGAGCTTTTTCTATTCCGTTGGCACGGATGGGGTTTGAAGTGGTTCATTTAGATTTATCAGAAGAAATGATAAACATTGCAAAAGAAAAAGCAAAGGATTTACCAAATATTAGCTTCATAAAGAAGAATGCCGCCAATCTTGATGTTTTTAATACTAATGAATTTGATTTAGCATTATGCTTTGATGGAGCAATATCTTTGTCGGGAAAAAATGCTAACAAGGTAATTTCCGAAATTTGCCGCGTCAGCAAAAAAGTAATGCTTTCTGTTTCAAGCAAGAGTTGTATGACCGCAACATGGCTTAATTACAGTCTTACTAAATTAAATCGTATTCATCCATCAGTAAAAAATATGATGACTACCGGATATTTCAACAAAGCTGATTATGATGATGCCGATGATTTGACAGCAATTACTGAATTGAAGGCTTATGATACCGATGAGTTGAGCAATATTTTAAAGAATAACGGCATGAATGTAATCGAATGCAGAAGCATAGGAAACTTAACACATCTGTATTTAATGCACTTATATCGACAAAATCCTGCCGAAGTTGTTCATGATAAAATCAATGCAATCAGCACAGATAAAGAATTTCTTGAAATCTGCGATTATTACGATAAACACGTTATGCCTAACGGTATGGGAAGCTTTAGACGAGCAGGAATATTTGCAATAGCAGAAAAACAATGTAAGTAAATCATTTTATAAAGAAGCGATAAATTTGATTATAATTATCAAAAAAATCATTAAAATTGCAATTTCAGTAAAACAGTAAGAGGTGATAAAATGCCTATTAACATTCCCGGTGATTTGCCGGCTGCTAAGGTTTTGGAAAGTGAAAACGTCTTTGTTATGACAAACGAGCGTGCAAGTACGCAGGATATTCGTCCGCTTAAAATTATTATTCTCAACCTTATGCCGACTAAAATTATCACCGAAACTCAGTTGCTTCGCCTTTTGGGAAACAGTCCGTTACAGGTTAATGTTGAGCTTTTGCAGATGGCTTCTCATAAATCAAAAAATACTCCGCAGGATCATCTCACCGCCTTTTATAAGGTGTTTGACGAGGTTCGTGAGAACAGCTACGACGGTATGATTATTACGGGTGCTCCCGTAGAATTGCTTGATTTTACCGAGGTTGACTACTGGGACGAGCTTTGCACAATTTTGGAATGGAGCAAGCACAACGTATAT
>JBGVDU010000242.1:0-9419 GCA_045119555.1 Acutalibacteraceae bacterium
TATCAAGCATAACAAAATCGGGGTGCTCTGATTCAAAAAGTCTTAATGCCTCATTACCGTCATTTGCTATAATAACTTGAAAATCTTCTTTTTCGATATACAATCTCAAAAGCTCGCAAATGTTAATATCATCATCTACTACAAGAATTTTTCCGGCACTCATATACATTTACCTCCAATACATCTTTTCATCTTTAAAACGTAATCTTATAAATAAAAATGTGTCAGACCCAAGGTGAGTTTTTTGCTTTTAACCCACCCGAAACATTCAGCTTGAAATATTTCATTAAAGTCATATAAAAACAAACAAAACGTCTATTCTTAATCAAATTATAGTTTATCCCACACCTCAAGTGGTGAACAAATTAAAAATAATACTTTACCATATTTCGTAAGAACAAAAAATTTTGATGCTCCTATACATATCCCGTTTCAACAAGCGTCAGCAAAACAAGCTAACACAGGGCAAGCGAATAATTACTGTATGCCTTGTTACCAGTTACATCGGCGATAATTTCAATGAATTCGGGCAAAACAACTTCCTGTTCTTCGCTTTCAAGTTCTACTTCAAGTGTTGCCTTATCATTCCAAAATTCATAGATATCAAGTTCAAACGTCTGACCTTGGTAATCGAAGCAATGTCTTACTTTAATAATCGCTCTTGTGTTTTCGAGCCTTCTTTCGGACAATATATTGTATTCCTCTGCGGTGATTTCCGATTCAACCTCAAATTTGCTTAATCCGTTAATATTTTCCTTGTATGTTTTATAATACTTACAGCCGCTTGCATACTCTCTTTTTCTGATTCGTCCGCCCTTGTATTCGCCGTTGTCGGCTATATACATCTGTTCAATGGCAGAGCTGTTATAATTCGGCTGATTTTTCAACACCTCAAGATCGGGAATTTTTATCAGATATTTTCTTTCTATTTCAACAGGTCTGCCGTCCTTAAAAACATTTTTAGCCATAATTCCTGCCCCTTAACAGACATGATAAATTTACTCGTAGCTTCTCACCAAAGTCACAACTTTACCGAGAATTTGAACCTCATCTGCGATAATCGGCTCATAGTCGGGATTTTCCGGTTGAAGTCTGTAATATCTGTCCTCTTTGTAAAATCTCTTAACAGTGGCTTCATCTCCCACAAGTGCAACAACAATTTCTCCGTTTTCGGCTGTCGGCTGTTTTACGGAAACAACTGCGTCACCGTCATATATGCCTGCGTTAATCATACTGTCGCCTTTAACTCTGAGAGCAAATAATTCTCTGCCACGCTTTACACGCTCATCGACTGTAACGTAACCCAAATCCTCCTCATAGGCGAAAATCGGAACGCCTGCCGTAACCGTACCGATAACAGGAACAGCAACACCTCGTGAAAGAGGTTCATCACGTTTAAGCAGGACGGCTCTTGTAAGCCCTGCCTTTTTTGTGATATACCCAAGCTTTTCCAAAGAATTAAGATGAGCATGGACAGTTGAAGTAGACTTAAAGCCTGTCGCCTGACAAATCTCTCTCACTGTCGGCGGAATACCCTCCGAGCTTTTTTCCAATAAAAAATCATACACCTTTTGCTGGCTCTTAGTCAATTTTTCCATACAGTTCACCCCTCAATTTTATTTTAAAAATATTATAACACATCTTTTCGGAAAAATCAAACATAAGTTCGTGAAAATTTTGAAATATTTAAAAAAATAGCCGAGTTTTTTACTCGACTATTTTTATTCTTTCCGAAAGAAATCAGTTGCCCTTTTTATATTGATAAAGTGCGTTTCTTGCCCAATCTCTGTTTATCATCACAAAGCTTCTGCTTGATGTTTCTTTGTCGTATGCCGATGCAATCTCCACACCCTTTTTATAAATTTCAAGTCGTGTAGTATTTACAAGCTGCTCATTGTTTTCACCGACAAAGAAGGTAAATCCGATACAATTATCCTCAACACTGTATTTTGAGAAAAATCCGCTGTTAATTTCCTCACCCGATCTCTTAGCCACAACGTCATAAAGAGCCGCCTTTGTAATTTCAACCGCTCTGTCATCAAGACCCGATTCAAAAATATGTATTTTCTCCTTCAGCTCATTAAAGGAACCTACAATACGTCTTGTAACGTCACCCAAATCACCGTACTCAGCTTCAAGAGCTTCGTCCACTATTCTTTCTCTGTCAACGTCGGGAATATAGTAAATCATAAATCTGTTTTTCATATCATTGTAAAGAACAGGATACTTGAGTGTAGCCTCATAGCCACAGCCTACACACTGAAAATTAAACAGCTGACCGCCCAAAAGCTTCTCTCTGAACTGCGGGTCTGTTGTTGCATTTACAGTTTTAAATATTTTCAATTCATTGTCGTGATTACACTTAGGACACAAAATTTTTTTCATTTCTGTATTAGACATACATCGTCACTCCCTACTGATATTTAGCAAAAATAATCTCAAAACAAAATTTTAACTCAATTCTTTTATAAACCGATAATCGACAATAAACACGTCGTTTCAGTTTATTATAACACAAAGCCGAGCGGTTTGTACATAGTTTGCAAAAAAATTCATTTTTTGTAATTATAAGATACAACGTGGGTAACAATTATACAATACACCGTAAAATAAAAATCGCTTACCCTAATTGTCAACAATTCGACCTGTAAAAAAGCAAATTTTAACAAAAAAGTATAGACTTTTTATTAAATAATAGTTTTAGATATTGACCTCAGCTCAAAATTTGGTTAATATATACACAGAGGTATTTTTGATTCCATTGAAAAGGAGTATATGATCATGGGTTTTTACAACAAAATAAAAAAGGCGGTTGTTGACACAGTTGACGCCGTTGTAGACAAAACAGCAACACAGGCAAAAAAAAGCAGACTTCTTACCGTTATGAAAAACGAAAAGCTGCTTACTAATCAAGCATACATTGAATTGGGTAAATATTATTACAACAATCTGAGAGAAAATTCCCCTGAATACGTTGAGGAAATCTGCGGCAAAATTGATTCTTCCAAGGAACGCATGAGCCGTGCACAGGAAAAATACCGTGAGGTTCTTCAGGAAGAGCTTGTAAATAAGGAAATCACAAAAGACGAGGTTAAGGAGAATTTCCAAAAAATCAAAGAGCCTATCGTAAATAAGGCTAAGGACACTGCAAGTAAGGTTTCGGATCTTAAAGATGCCGCTATCGAAAAAGCAGCTGAGTTAAAGGAAAAGCTTCCAAAGCAAAAAATCGAAGTAGGCTACGGCGAAACTACCGTTAGTGAAGATAACATTGAAGCCGAGGAAGAAATTTTTGACACCGCCGTTGAAACAGCTATTGAAACTGTCATCGAAAGCGACAGCGACATGACTGTACAAGAGGCTATCGAGCAGGCTGTAACGGAAGCCGTAAACGAAGAGCTTTCCAAGCCGACACGCGATATAAATGAGGATATCATTGTATATGAGGACGACGGTCCTTTCATTAATGACGATGATGACGATATTCTTTATTCAAGCTCAATTTACGGAACAAACAAAAAATCTAACGGCAACGAGCCTAAGGAAATTTACAGCTTTTCAGAGGATAAAAAGGCTGCCGAGGCGGCTTATGACGATGAATCCTTCGTACCTCCCACCGAACAGGTTGACCAAGAATTCCAAAGAGCAATGCCTGTTGACATAATCTCCGAGGACGAATTCGAGGAAAACGAACCCGAGGTAAAGCCTATTGCAAAGGCGGCACCGAAATTCAAGGCAACTAAGCTTAAAAGAATTATCAGAAATCAAGGCTCGGAAGAGGAATAATATTCACAGGAGGTACTGTATATGCCTTTTATTGATTGTAAACTAAATGTTGATATTTCAAAACAGCAGGAGCTTGAGCTAAAATCCGAATTCGGCAAGGCTATTTCGCTGATTCCGGGAAAAAGTGAAAATTGGCTTATGGTTAATATTCAGCCTAAATGTGCACTTTATTTCAGAGGAAGCAACGAAAAACCAACAGCTATGGTTTCCGTTACTGTTTACGGAAAGGTTAATCCAAATGCTTACGATTCCTTAACCGCAAGATTAAATACCATATTGCAGTCGGTAGCAAATATTGAAGAAATGTATGTAAGCTACACCGAAACAAGCAATTTCGGATATAACGGAAGCAACTTTTAAACTCAAACCAATAAATCAGCCCCAATCACTTTAAATGAAGTGATTGGGGCTTTTAAAGTATTTGTAACGAAATTTTACAACATCGCTTTACCAAGCAAATTATAAGATGATTATTTTCAAAACAATTCGTTATATTGAAATTTACACCACTAAAATTCCGTTGTCCTGCTGTAAAACAATATAAATTTGCTCTTCAAGACCTGTTTCGGCATTAATATAGACAAGCACTGTATCATTATCTCGACTGCAAGTAAATTCATACGTCAGCACCTCATAGTTGCCGGCAGTGGGGATAACCGCCATTTTACATTTTTCAACAGTCAAAAGCGGGCTTAGCGATTGCCTTGCATCGTCCTGTGTGAGGGCAGGCTCCTGCACCTCTCTTTGTGTGTGATTCATTATATATCCTGTGGCACAGCAGCTTACTATCTCACCTGTTTTCATATTGACGCCAACCTTTATAAGATCGCTGTAATACACTATATCGTCATTTGTATAAGCAAAATTAATCGTGCAAACATTGTCGCTTATAGAGTAATAGCTCTCTGTAAAGGTTTCCATGTTGCGGTGAATAAGAAATTCCTTTGCCTTTTTCACGGCATCGTTGTAGGTGATTTCTGTGTTATCCACAGGCGAATAATTTTCAAATATATCCACAATTCCGCCCTGCTGAGTTACCGAGATATACACATTTTCGCCCGAAAAATTATACGTCGGGAGATTTCCTTCGCTTTCCCCCTCATAAGTCAGCTCACTTTGGTCACAGCCAACAAAAACAGCCGCCGCAACAAGTGCTTGTTTTTCGGTTACTGCCGTTTTATTTGTTATAAGCTTAGGCTTTTGCTGTTCTATATGGTCAGAAAACGGACCGTCGTAAATCATTGTAGGATAATCCGTAAAGCCCTCGCTCATTTCTCTGAATCCGCTGTCAAGCGTTAATTCTTCGACCTCTTCGCCTATATTATCCAAATTTCCCGTCAAAGTAATCGGTGCACCAATATCAATTTGTCCATCGCTGTATGTTGCCGCCATATCGCCTATTGATAAATCAAGCTCACAAGCGTAGGTATAAAATACATTCAAATTTTCCTTTTCCTCATCGGAAAGCTTTTCTGTTTTTGCAATTTTTGATAAAGCATAATTGGAAAAATCTCCGACCTGTGCCAAATATTTTTGAATAGCGGTTGACTGATCGCCGCTTATCGGAAGCTGGCTCAACGATGCCTTTGCTCCCTCGCTCATAGTCATAAGCTTTGCAAAAATCGGCTGTTGCTGTGATGATGTATTGGCATAAAGTCCTTTTTCCAATGTTGTTTTGATATTAGACATATAATCCGATAAATTATTTAAAGCAAGCTGATATCTATACTCAACATTCGTTTTATATCTCGACATAAGCTTGTAGCCGCTCATTCCCGCACCAAAAAGAAGAACAGCAACTGCAAGAGAAAAAGAAATTATCCTCACTAACACCCTTTTCGAAAACGAACCTGACATAAAAGTCCACCCCTATGGTAAATTATTTATGCCTATTATTGGTGATATGAGGATAATTTATACATTGTTAAAAATTTTATTTGCTTATTTCAGCGGAAGTATTCCTGTCGAATAGCAATAAGAAAGCACGCCGAAAACAACTGCGGCTATCAATACAGTTACTCCGAAAACACGGACTATCACGCATGTCTTTTTTATGCGATAGCTTTGATAAAAATTTTCGGGTGCATACGGCCAAATTATAATTGTAATTCCCAACAAAACAAGTGCACACGCAACAATACCGCAACCCATCGCAGGTGCAAAAACAGCGGCAATAAGACCTGCCATTATTGCGATAACCGCTATTATATTTATTACACCAAAGGTTTTCTCGGTACTGCGTCTTTTCTCATAAAACGCCAACGCTCTCTCCTCGCAATCGGAATCCTTACAATACTGCAAATGATAACTGTCAAGCTCCTTGGCACAGTATTCACATTTCTTCATTTTATCATCTCCTAAACAATTATATTTATTTTAACTCACACAAACACAGACCGTCAACCTTGATTTAGATAGTTTAAATAAAGTTTACATATTACCTTCATAGTTACATATTACCTCCACAGAAACGCAATTCATATTTTTTCTCTTTCATCAAAAAAGCGACAAGGAAAAACCTTGCCGCTTTTTATAGCATGTATTAAATTCAATGAATCACTTAATGATTAAACGCTTTCCCATGCTGACCATACGCTGTAACGTGCGGAATATGATGAAAGAGTTTCCTCATATACACTCTGCTCAACAGGAGTACCGTTTACAAAGTACTTTGTTGTTTCCTCAACAACCTCGGATGTAACAGTAGATGTAACTCTGCTTACAGGCTCATCGTTGTAATCCTCGTCCTCTGAGCTTGTGTAATCATTATCGTCGTAATCGTAGTCACCGTCATCGTTAGGCTCACCTGTTGTCTGCGGGAGAGTCTTACCCTGTGTCTTGTTGCCAAGATTAATGCCGCTGTCGCTTACAATATCGTCGAAAGTGAATACTGCATAACTGCCCTCGTAATAGTCATTATAACCATTGTCATCATAACCATTGTCATAATAACCGTCATCATAGCTGCCATCGGAATCATCGTAGCCGTAATCATCACTGTCATCGTAGTAATAATCACTGTCGTACCACTCATCGGAATCCTCGTAGTAGCTTGATGTATTGTCATCGCTGTCTGTATCCTCAATAACAACCTCGGATGTAACTGTCTTAGTGGAAATATCCGTTGTTGTTGTGAAGTTTACAAGCTCGCTAAGACTGCCGCTGTCCTCAACACTGAAAATCTTCTGCTCGGAAGTCTTTGTCTTGGAATCCGATTTAGCAACAATGCCCTTGTATTCCATGCAAACAGCACCTGTTGTGTAGTGAATGAGGATTGAGTTGCTGTAAGAGCCGTCACCCTCATAGTAGTCGTACAAATCGGAAAGGTTATTATAGGTCTTGTAAACAACGCACTGTTCATTCTCAACCTTAACCATATTGATTGTTTCTACGTTGTTGCCGTAGCTGAATCTGAGCAACAGCTCGCTGACACCATCGTTATCAATATCAACGATAGCCTTACCTGTAAGAGTTTCTGTCGGAATTACAGCATCGTTTGTTGAATTTACAACAGGAACCTGTGCAAGGTAATCATCAAGAAGATCAGTGTCATCCTTAACTCTAATCTTAATCTTAGCCATTGCTTCGGAATTAAGCGGAGAAGTTACCGTAACGAAGCATGTTCCCGGCTTAACACCCTTGATATTACCCTGGTTGTCAACCGTTGCAATGCTTTCGTCGCTTGACTCATATACAAAAGTCGGTGACTGATAGCCTTCGGAAAGGATTGTAACCTTTGCCTGTACTACCTCTTCTTCCTTAATCTCAGCAAAACATGTATTCCAGCCTGTCGGATCGGCCTCGATAGCATTGTAGCATACAGAATACATTTCAGAATAAATATTCAGCTCTGTGAGAATCTTCTCCTTAGAACCTGCCTGCTCAGAGTCTGTTTCTTCCTCTGTATCTGTTTCTGTGTTTTCAATGATGTTGCCGTACTCATCGTACATAACCTCATCGGTATCTTCCTCTTCGCCCTCATCGGCAAGATAGAAGATTCTTACGGTTGAACCCTCATTCTTATTTGAATAAAGCAAAGCAAGCTCAAGCTCACCGTCGCTGTTAAGGTCTTTGATGAGGCTTCCTGTAAGAATGTCCTCGGAAACATTAGATGCTTCGGAATCTGTATCGGAGTCGCTGTCGGAATCACCCTCTGTATCGGTATCCTCTTCGCCGGTACTCTCGTCTGTATCGGAATCTATATCGGTAGAACCGTCAAGAATCGAATTAATAAGATTGTTGTAGATGTTGATTGCATTCTGCTCTTCGTCAATTACGTTAACAACAAGAGTTGCCGTAATTGTTTCGTTGCTCTTGAGTGTAGCCGTTACGGTAGCACTTCCCGATGCAACACCTGTAATCTTACCGTCCTCGCCGACAGTTACGATTGAAGTATCGCTTGACTTGAGTTTAAGTGTTTTATCCGTAGCTGTTTCAGGCTCAATTACAATATTGAGGGCGGCAGATTCGCCTACTTTTAGCGAAACGGACGGCTCAGCAAAGCTCAAGGAAGTAACCGTTGTGCCATCGCTTGCGGAAGGTGTATCGCTTGTGGCAGCGTTATTGTCGCCGCCCTTTGAAAGGAACACAATTCCCGCACCGATAATTGCCAGCACCAAAATTGCAATTATAATTCCGATGATAACCTTTGTCTTGGTTGAGAACGTACTTTCATCGTCGTCATCGTCCTCATCCTCGTCGTCTTCATCGTCTTCGTCATCTTCGTACTCGTCAACGGAAACTCTCTCACCGTAGTTCGGTGCGTCCTCCTCGTCCGGCTCAAAGATTCCTTCGTATTCCTCGTCATCATCGCCGTAGGATTCGTACTCCTCTTCCTCGCCGTCAACCTCAAACTCTGTTGCGTCTTCCTCGGCTTCGTACTCCTCTGCTTCCTCGTACTCAGCATATTCCTCATAGTCTTCGGATTCATCGTCAGCCTCGAAAACAACAGCCTCTTCGGATTCTTCGTCGTAGGTCTGGGCAGGCATAACATCAACCTGAACCTGCTCTTCCTCTTCTTTTTCTTCCTTTTCAGCCTTCTTTTTCAAAAGCTCCTTTTCACGCTTACTGCGTGCCGCCGCAAAAGCATTTGAGAATGACTTTGCCGACTTCATTTTCGGTGACAGCTTCTCTTCACTCTCAGCTGCCGAGTCTATCTCATCGAAAAGATTTTCAGATGATTCCTCGTCCGCTGCTTCGGGCTTTTGTGGTTTTTCAGGCTTCTCAGCCTTAGATAATTTTGCTTTCTGTGCCTTTGCCTTTTCGGCTTTCGCCTTCTTAGCCGCAGCTATCGCCGCCGCAATTTCTTCGTCGGTCAAAGGAGTCTCGTCTATGTAGTCGCTCATGTACATCCTCTTTTCCGTTCTTTAAAATTCAATATTAAACCATTATAATAATATCGTAGTATTATTATATAAAAATGTGAGAACTCGGTCAATAGAACATTAGCAGAAAAAAGGTTAAAATGTCGTAATCCTTTTAAGATTACTGCACAAAAACCCGATTTATCATTTTTTTCGGACATAATTCGTTAAAATTCACGCAAAAATTAAGGCAAAAAATGTCAATATTCGAGTTGGCAAAATTACCCTTATTTCGCCGTTTAAAGACAAGAAAATCGAGAACAGAGTTTTAAA
>JBGVDU010000243.1:0-1273 GCA_045119555.1 Acutalibacteraceae bacterium
TTATTAAAATACAAGACAGCAATTTTTATTTTTTTTACAAGCAACCATTGAATTGCAAAAGAATAAGTGCTATACTCTACTTAAAATTTGTTTTATATGCAAATAAAAAGACACAATAAGGAGAATTATAAAAATGATTAGACATATCGTAATGTGGCAATTTAAAGAAAACGAAGAAGAAAATATGAAAATGTTTCTCTCAAAGCTGGAGGCCTTGAAGGATGTTATTCCCGAAATAGTAAGCATTCAGACAGGTATTAATATAAACCCGAAAAATGACTTCAACGCTGTTTTGATTGCTGATTTTAATTCTATGGAGGATTTAAACAGCTATGCGACTAATCCGAAGCACCTCGAGGTTGCGGCCTTGTGTAAAGCTATCAGACTAAAAAGAGAAGCTATTGATTTTGAGTTCTGATATTCACATAGGAAAACTGCTTGTAAATGCAAAAATTCACTGCATCAAAACAAGGATAGAATATCCATTTACAAACTTCGCTAAATTCTATATAATATATAAGTAAAAATAAGGATAAGGCGATATAATATGCCCCATAAAAGCAAAAGGAGAGTTTCAACAATGAATAAAAATATTACCGATTCCGTTGTTTACATCGGTGTTGACGACAAATGTATAGACCTGTTTGAAAGTCAATATAAAGTACCGAACGGAGTATCTTACAATTCCTATTTAATTAAAGATGACAAGTATGTCGTTATGGACACGGTTGACAGCCGTGAAACTTATCAATGGCTGTCAAACCTTGAAAATGCCTTAGACGGACGTACTCCCGATTATTTGGTGGTTCAGCACATGGAGCCCGACCATTCGGGTTCTGTTCAGGCTATTGTCGAAAAATATCCCGAAATGAAAATTGTCGGAAACGCAAAGACCTTTACTATGATGAATCAATTCTTTGATTTTGACCTTACCGACAGAAAGGTAACCGTTGCCGAGGGCGACACCCTGGAGCTTGGAAAGCATACATTACAGTTCATTATGGCACCCATGGTTCACTGGCCGGAGGTTATGCTGACTTATGAAAAAGCCGAAAAAATCCTCTTCTCCGCAGACGCTTTCGGTAAATTCGGCACACTCGACACCGACGAGGATTGGACCTGCGAAGCAAGACGTTATTACTTTAATATTGTAGGCAAGTACGGCATGCAGGTTCAGACACTTTTGAAAAAGGCAGCTAATCTCGATATCTCCCTTATATGCCCTCTTCACGGTCCGATTCTTACAGAAAATCTCGGCTATTACATTGACAAA
>JBGVDU010000244.1:0-3737 GCA_045119555.1 Acutalibacteraceae bacterium
TATAACGGCATTTTGTCTAATACTAATCACCTATAAAACAGCAATAAATCTTTTAAGTTTCGTATAAATATTGATATTTCTTCCAAAAATGTTTATAATGTAAAAGGAGTAGTATATAAAGGTGGTGAAGTTTATGGACAAGAATAATAATTTTGACAATAACAATAATCAAAAAGAGCTTGACGAGTACGTTGCACGAGAAATTTTAAATTACTACGGCGAAGACGTAATGAATACCGTAAACAACACCGCACCGACACCGCTCCCCAAAAAAATGAAAAGACGGACAAGAATACTTTATTCCGCAGTAAGCATAATTTGTGCCGTGATTTTTCTGACCGGAGTTATCATTTTTTCAGGAGTATTTTTCTCATCAGGTGTACCTACTTCCAATATTGATATCACTCCCGACACGGCAAGCTCGGAGTTTTCGTCTAATCAATTTTCAAGCATTTCTCCAACCGACAGCAATACCGAAAATTCCGAAAGTAGTCATGCTTCATACAGCGAAAGCGGTACAGCCTCTGCCGAAAATAATTCGAGCGATATCACCTCAAATGATATTAATACTGACAAAAACGAATCAACCGTAAGCACGGCTGATACCGATACGAATAACGATACCGACAGCGAAGCACATACAAACAGTAATAACAGCACAGCAACGAATGAAAGCACCGATTATTTTGAAAGCAATTCAGCGATAACGAGTGATGCCGCTGCTCAAAACAATTCATCAATGGTTGTTGAAACGGTCGATAACCCAAGCCGTCCAAATTATTATTCTTTACCCGAAATTCCGGACGAGGGAACAGTGACATCTGTTCACACCGATATTGACAACAACACCACGACAAACCCCTACGACAACGTAACCACAGGCAGCCGTGTCAGGGCAGGAATCGGCATTTCCTTGATGACCTTATCACTTGCCGTTTCCTTGGTGCTTAATAAATTAAAAATAAAGGACAATATTGAATAAGGAGATAATTTTACTATGACAGAACGAGAAAAAATGTTAGCAGGCATGCTTTACGATGCAACCAACTGTAAAGAGCTTACACAGGCAAGACAGGAATGTAAAAAGCTTTGCAAGGAATACAACGACACAGACCCTCTTGACGAGGAAAAAAAGCATGAGATTATGGGAAAAATTCTCGGTAAAACTCAAAAAAATTACTGGATTGAATCACCCTTTATCTGTGACTACGGCTCAAACACAGAAATCGGAGAAAATTTTTTCGCCAATTATAACCTTGTCATTCTCGACTGTGCGAAGGTTACAATCGGCGACAATGTACTTATCGCACCGAACGTAGGAATTTATACGGCAGGACACCCGATAGTTGCACAGCAAAGGAATAAGTGCCTTGAATACGCTTACCCAATCACAATAGGAAATAATGTTTGGATTGGCGGAGGCGTACAGATTTGCCCCGGAGTTACTATCGGCGACAATTCGGTTATCGGTGCAGGCAGTGTCGTAACTAAGGACATTCCTGCGAACGTAGTTGCTTGCGGTAATCCATGCAGAGTTATTCGAGAGATAACTGACGATGACCTTATGCCCGAGGGCGAAGTATTGTAAGTACGATTTGTTTGATAACACCTGTACTAAATTTTTGCTCAAGCTTTTACAAAAGCTTGCGGATTCCAAAGGCAGAGCCTTTTGTGGGTTTTAAGGGCAAAGCCCTTAACAATATATTACTTCCCAACAATTCCGCCAAACGGCATTGTTAAAAGCCACAGGTGCATTATCTTAAACAGTAAAAAACACTCAAGGAGCAACTATGACTAAATTGTATTTGGCAATCCCCTGCTATAACGAGGAAGAGGTTTTGCCGACAACGGCAGAAACACTAAAGCAGAAATTCACCGAGCTTATGACAAAAGGACGCATCACCCGTGACAGCAAAATCGTATTTATTGACGACGGCTCTAAAGACAAAACTTGGGAGCTTATTAAAGAGCTTTACGAAAAAGACAAGATTTTTTCGGGAATTAAGCTAAGCTGTAACCGAGGACATCAAAACGCCTTACTTTGCGGACTTATGACGTTAAAGGACCATGCCGATGCTGTTATTTCAATAGATGCCGATTTGCAGGACGATATAAACGCATTTGACGAGATGCTGAAAAAATTTGAGGACGGCTGTGACATCGTTTACGGTGTACGCTCAAAAAGAGAAACCGACACATTTTTTAAGCGTTTTACCGCTGAATCTTTTTATAAAATTCTCAACAGCATGGGAGCAAAGGTTGTATTCAACCACGCCGACTACCGCCTTATGAGCAAGCGTGCTTTGGAATATCTGTCGGAATACAAGGAAACAAATATTTTTCTTCGTGGACTTGTACCGCTTATCGGCTTTAAATCCGCCGTTGTCGAGTATGAAAGAAGTGAACGTCTTGCAGGCGAAAGCAAATATCCGCTCAAA
This sequence comes from Acutalibacteraceae bacterium, assembly GCA_045119555.1. Lineage (GTDB taxonomy): Bacteria > Bacillota > Clostridia > Oscillospirales > Acutalibacteraceae > RUG592. The sequence continues at coordinate 2,439 of JBGVDU010000244.1, forward strand.
AAAATGTTCGCCCTTGCATGGGAGGGCATAACATCGCTGAGTATTCAACCAATTCGCTTGGTAACGGGCACGGGAATAATTGTATTCGCATTAAGCTTATTAATGCTCGCATATTTCCTCTTCCGTTACTTCACAGGAGCAACCGTGGCAGGCTGGGCAAGCCTTGCAGTTTCAATATGGGCAATAGGAGGCCTTCAGCTGCTCGCTATCGGCATTGTCGGCGAGTACATAGGTAAGATATACCTTGAAACAAAAAAGAGACCACGGTTCATTGTAGACGAGTTTTTGATTGAAGATAATTCAGACGATACAAAAGATAAATAAACAAAAATCCACCTACACACGAAGTGAAATCGTTGCAGGTGGATTTCTTTTTTGAATAAGACATCGAAAATTACTTCTTATGCTGTCGGCTGTTTGAAAAATCAAAGCAGCTGCCTATTTCTACTAATAAAGATTTGTCTGTAATTAGAACGAGTGTTAGTATTATTCAGCTTCTTCATACATAACCGAAAGACCTTTGTCGGGGTGATATGTCCAGCTCACTGTAACACCGTTATGTGTTGCCGTTTGTCTACCTTGCAATGCTGTTGTGTGCTGCATTTTCTCTAACACTGAATCGGGGAGATCTAAAGCTGCATTGGCTTTTTTTATCATATCCCATGCTGTTAAGTTAGAATAATCATCAAAATCCAATGGATTCGTATCAATACTCAAATAGCTTCCATCATCTGCAAGAATGCAATAATAACCTTCCCCACCGATTGTATCGTAAACTTCTTGAAAATTCGGACCTGACTTCACAACTACATCTATCTCGTCAGTTTTACCATCTACAGTGACAGTAATTGTGCAAGTTCCCTCCTTTTTTGCTGTAATTTTGCCCGTACTATCAACGGATGCAATCTGTTCGTCGGACGATTTCCATACAGCATCTTTATTTGTAGCTTCCTTCGGTGTTACTGTGTAGTTTACCGACTTAGTTTCTTGCTCTCTTAGTTCAATAGACGATTCCGACAATTTAACCGATTCTACGCCGATTTTTACAACTACTGCCATATCATCTGTTATCCCGTCTACGGTTACAAGAATTATACAAGATCCCTCTTTTTTTGCTGTAATTACTCCCGAGCTATCAACAGTTGCAATCTGTTCATCTGATGACTCCCAAACAATATTTTTCAGTGTAGCATCACTTGGTGTTACGGTATAACCCATCTGTTTTGTCTCATCTACCTCTAACTCAACACTTGCCTCAGACAACTCAACCATTTCAACAGGTATTCCTCTGACAACTAA
>JBGVDU010000245.1:0-2262 GCA_045119555.1 Acutalibacteraceae bacterium
GCATAGGATCACTTACTGTTGCATATGAACAGTTGAAAACGAAGCTCCAAAACCTCGGATATTTTGATGAAGCTCACAAGCTTCAAATTCCTCGGTTTCCTAAAAATATCGGAGTTATAACTTCTCCGACGGGTGCCGTTATACAGGATATTAAAAATGTTATTTCTCGAAGATATCCGATTTCAAACGTAATTTTATGCCCTGCGGCAGTGCAGGGAGAATTTGCTTCTGCTCAGCTTGTTAAAGCGGTTAAGTTGTTTAATGAGCTGAATAATGTTGATGTAATTATAATTGCAAGAGGCGGAGGTTCTTTTGAAGATTTGAACTGCTTTAATGACGAGCTTCTTGTAAAAACGATATATGATTCCAAAATTCCGATTATATCTGCTGTCGGTCACGAAACCGACTTTACTTTATGTGATTTTACGGCAGATTTGCGTGCTCCGACTCCTTCAGCCGCGGCAGAACTCGCAGTTCCCGACAAAGCCGAGCTTGTTCAATCGGTTTCCGAATTATACAATAGAATTAAGTTTCTGACAGAAAATTTAATTCTGACGGAAGTATTGTATGTGGATAAAATGTCAGATGCAGTCAATTCTTTAAAAACTGATAATTGCATAAGAAGTGAACGTATAAATTTGTTGGCTGTTGAAAAGAATTTAAATACAATTATTGAAAACAGACTTAAGGTAGAACGTGCAAGTATAAATGCGGTGGCAAATAAAATTAATGCATTAAATCCGATTAGCTTGTTGCAGAAGGGTTATTCTATCATATATAAGAATAATCTTTCCGTAGATTCTGTTACAAAGCTTTCTGAAAACGACAAAATTTCTGTAAAAATGTCGGACGGAACGATTGACTGTACAATAAACAGCATTAATTAAATTTTTTATTTACGGAGATTGATTTCTATGAAAGAATATAAAACATACGAGGCGGCTAAGAAAAGGCTTGAAGAAATAGCAGCAAAGCTTGAAGAAAAAAACATATCTCTTGAAAAATCTATCGAGCTTTACGAAGAAGGTGCAAAGCTTACTGCCATTTGTTATGAAAAATTAAATGCGGCAGAGTTAAAATTTTCTCAGATTTCTTTGGATAAAGTGGGGGAATGATAATGGAAAACAAGTATCTGCCTCTCATTGAGGATTATCTGCCGACACTTATTCCGTCTGAAAAATGCACCGAAAAAAATGTCATAAGCTCTATGAAATACAGTCTGCTTGCCCCGGGAAAAAGGCTTCGTCCAACATTGCTGCTTGCATTTTGCGATGCCTGCCAAGGCGATGTTGAGAGTGCTTTACCTTTTGCGTGTGCAGTTGAGATGATTCATGCATATTCGCTTATACATGACGATTTGCCGTGCATGGACGATGATGATTTAAGACGAGGAAGACCGTCAAATCACATCGTTTTTGGTGACGATATAGCACTTTTAGCCGGAGATGCACTGCAAGCCTTAGCTTATGAAGCAATGCTCAGAGAAGAATCTGTGAACAAGTTTGGATTAAACGCAGCGAAAGCAGCAAATATCCTGGCAAAAGCGTCGGGTGCGTTAGGTATGGTTGGCGGTCAAGTTATAGATTTGGAAACAGAAGGTAAGAATCCTACGATTGATACTATAACCGAAATGTATTCAAAGAAAACAGGCCAGCTGATAAAAGCTCCCTGTGTTATGGGATGTGTACTTGCGGATGCGAATCAGAAGGAAACATCGGCGGCTGAATGTTACGCTGAGAAAATCGGACTGGCTTTTCAAATTGTTGACGATATTCTTGATGTAATATCAGACACCGAAACACTCGGAAAGCCTATCGGAAGCGATGTTGAAAACAAAAAGGTTAATTATGTAACAAAATTTGGAATAGATAAATCCAGAGAAATTGTTAATAATCTCACAAAAGAAGCGATTGAACAGCTTTCGGCTTTCAATTCTGATACCGTATTTTTAAAAAGGCTTGCCGCCGATTTGGCAAGTCGTGTTTATTGAAAAGGACTGACGGATTTTGAGTATCTCATCTTACGAGTATCTTGATAAAATTAATTCACCGTCTGATTTGAAAAAGCTTTCAGTTGACGAGTTGAATATTCTTTGTTCGGAAATCAGAGACAAATTAATAAAAACAGTTGCAAAAAACGGTGGACATCTGTCACCCAATTTGGGTACGGTTGAACTTACCGTTGCTTTGCATTATGTGTATGATACACCTGATGATAAAATAGTTTGGGACGTTGGACATCAAGCGTACACTCATAAGATTC
>JBGVDU010000246.1:0-3963 GCA_045119555.1 Acutalibacteraceae bacterium
TAACTGTTCCATAAGTCAAACCAACTTTATAATTACTGAGCTTCTACAAGAAGCAAATCCTCAAGGCTGTACTTCTCAGCAATTTCCGCAAGAGTGCCGTCGTCTGCAACTGCCTGAATTGCTTCATTAAGCTTTGCGAGAGTTTCGGGGCTGTCCTTACGAATTGCAATACCGTACTGCTCGGGAGAGAAATCCTGTCCGTCCACTACCTTTAAATCTGCAAAATCCGAACCCTCAGAAAGAGAACCGATAGACATTACATAGTCGATAATTGCAACGTCTGCTGTGCCCGACTTAACCTCAAGCAAAGCCTTAGCCTGTGAATCAATGGAAACGTACGTTGCATTGGCGAAGAACTCATTTTCTTTTGCAACATCCTCACCGGCAGACTTCTTCTCTGCAACAACGGTTGCACCGCTCAAAGCATCGGCTGATGTGTACTTATCGACATTTTCGGACTTAACAACCATAACCTGCTTGTTCTCCATGTAAGGCACGGAAATATCCATGTTAGCCTGTCTTTCCTCTGTGATTGTCAAGCCGTTCCAAATGCAGTCGATAGTCTTTGCGTTAAGCTCAACCTCTTTTGAATCCCAGTCAATTTTCTGGAAAACAGGCTCAACGCCGAGCTTCTCACATACTGCTGTTGCAAACTCTGTTTCAAAGCCTGTAAGCTCACCGCTGTCATCCTTATAGTTCATAGGTTCAAAATAAGTGATACCGATAACAAGCTCGCCCTTGCTTTCGATATAGCTCCAATCACTCTGAGAAGCCTCTCCGCCTGTTGAGCTACCACCCTCAGACTGCCCGTCTGTCTGTGTACCACAGCCTACAAACACCGTAACCAAGGTAAGCACTGATAAAAGAATTGCAAAAAATTTTTTCATAATAGTTTCCTCCTGTAAAAAATATTAAGCTTCAATCATTTCGGAAATTTCATACATATATCCGAAAGAATGTGCAGATTGAATGTTATACTTTATTAGTATAGCATTAGTATTCTAACTAAGTAAAGTATTTTTCTAAAATTTACAAATTTTTGTAGATTATGTCGAAAAAACTTTGAAATGCACAAAAAACAACAGCAAAAACACCACTGTTAAAATGCAATGGTGCTTGTCGGATTGAATTTATATGTCACTTCTCACATCGACTGCATACCTTAACATTTTTGGAAAAAGCATTGCTTTCCTTTGAACATCATAATCACATACCGTTATATTACAGTTTTTCGTAAAAAAAATCAAATACCCGACCTTGCCAATAAAAGCAATGTCGGGTATGTAATTATCACATAATTATTATAACTTAAACACGGTCGCTAAATTGAAATTTCAAGCCATCGGAGTTTTCCGAGCTGTTATATCAATAAAGCATATAAAGTTCAATGTGAATAAGCTCTTTAGTGTCGGTGTTGTACTGGAATTTCAGATAATTCTCGTAATATTCTCCCTCACCCTGTGTTGGCATTTCAAAAGTATAGACAACATAACCGTCACCGTTCTTTGTTTCGTAATCCATATCCTTAACGGCTTTCTTGAATTCATCAAGATTCAACTCCGGAGTTATGTTTCCCGGGAACTTAATCGGAAGCGATTCGTCGCCGTAGCCGTAAATATCCAAAACCTTTACCGAAGCGTACTCAATCGGCACCTCATAGTCGGCATCGTTATAAACAGTTACGCCGTCAAAATCAATGTCGCCTTTCTCCAAATTAATAAATACATAATCACCCGAGCCAACTGTTTCGGTAACATCATCATCATAATCAATTTTCCAGCCGTCGTTCAAAAGCTGCTCAAGCGGAACCGGCATCTGATAAAGCTTGCCGCCAAGCTCAATTATACCGGACTGAATATCTGAACCCAGCTTCTTAGGAGCCTTATAATCTGTTACCGAAGCAGGGATTTCATCTCTGAGCTCAGGCTCTTCAAAATCATCGGGTGCAACAAAGTTCTGCATTCTAATACCCGAAAGAACACCATCCCTAAAGGTAAACTCTGTGCAAACAAAATAGTCCTCGGTGTATGTCATTGTGATATAATCGCTGTCTTCCGTCTCAAAAGAATCATCGGGAGTGCCGTATGCCTTTTTCACATCATCAACAGTAGCCTCGCCAATCTTAATATCCTTCGGCATGTTAATAAGACCACGTTCATCTTCCTCGAGTTCGTAATTATATATATTCAAGCCTGCCACATAAGTATCCTCAAAAGGAAGTGAGCTTTTTGCGAAATTCATGACATAAAAACTGATCTCTGTGTCATTCTTGTTTTCAAAATAAGCATTGTAGTATGTGTTTGCGTCAAGATTCTCATCAAAAGTGTTATAGGAGTCAAGCTCCCAGCCGAGTGCCATTAAATCAGTAACTTTCATCGGGAACTGATATACAGTACCGTCAATTTCAATAGTAAAGTCGGACAATTTATCGGAAAGCTTTACCTCGGACTTCGATGATGTATTTTCTTTCTTTGAGCTTGCGGAATCGGAATCCTTCTTGCTGTCGGAATCTGTTCCCTTACCACTGTCTGTATCTGTTTCCTTACTGCTGTCTGTATCGGTTTCGGTGTCTGTTGACTTTGAAGCCACGGGTTCAGTATCGCTTGATTCGGATTCGACATCGCTTCTTACAGCAGGTCCACGAGTTGTGGAAATTTTGGAAGAATTGTCTTCGTCACCGCTCTTTGAATTTGTTTCGCAGGCTGTCATGCTTACCGCAAGCAAAGCAACCATAATAATTGATAAAAACTTTTTCATAAAATACCTCTCAATATAATATACTCTTCAAAATTTTGTATAACCTTCCGAGCATTTAAAACTATACCAAATTTTACTCGAAAAACAAGCGGTATAATATACAAAATTAAAGTTGGGAGAGTGACCCTATTTTGCATTATTAACCTACTTTAATTGTTGAAAAAAGAAAAATCCCAAAATACTGTGCAAAGCATTTTAGGATTCCATAATATTAAATTTACGTTTTATTCGACATACTTATTATTTAAATAAATATATTCTTAAAGCATATAAAATACCGTAATAAACCGTTTTTTAAGAAGAAAATATATTAAAATGCCGCCATCGCACTTCAAACCTCGAGCCTTTTACAAGCTCAAACAAAGCATTTTATTTATTACTCAATGGTATTGTTTCTGATGTCGGTCTTAACTCTGCGGATTGCCGCCTTTGCGTTTTTTTGTGAATGGGTTACTCTCCACGGAATTGCGAAAATCACACCGAAAAGCGTACCGATTCCGTAAGCTATGTGAAGAGTAGGAAACATAAGCGGCAATAAAAGCTTAGTATTGTTAAAGCCGTTGTAATTCATCGCACTGATGCTTATCGCCAAATCAAAAATTGCATAAGCGACTAAAAGAGCGATTAAAGGCAAATTTGTTCCAAGAGCCGCAAAAATTATCGCAACAATAAGCGCCAACACCAAACAAAACGGTGCGAAATGCAAAACAGACAAGCAATTCGGACACACAAAAAGTGTACGTCCTATCCACAAGCCGTTTGAATATTTCTGCTTAACCATTGCAGGAAATGAACCTCTTATGTACTGATTTGAGGTAATGCTCGGACAACAGGCGAACTTAAAGCCAACCTTTCTCATTCTGTAATGAATCTCGTTATCCTCTGTTCTTCCCAAGCTTTCGTTGAAGCCGCCGACTCTTCCGAAAACCTCTCTTCTGTAAGCGGCATGAAAAAGTGAGGAAAGATACTCCTTCTTCTCGTGCTTTCTTCTGTAACCCATTATCGAGCTTCCGAAAAGACACTCCTCCGCCGCAAGCAGAGTGTTATCCCACGGTCTTTTTTGCTGGGTAATGCAAGGACGTCCGCCGCCTACGATTTTTTCTCCCTTTTCAAGCTCCTCAACACAAGCCGAAATGTAATTATGAGGTATTCTTGCGTGAGCGTCAATTCTGATAATCACATCACCCATTGCGTTGCTAAGTGCCG
>JBGVDU010000247.1:0-2717 GCA_045119555.1 Acutalibacteraceae bacterium
ACAAGGATTCCGATTCTGAAAGCGACACAGAAACAGACAAGGATTCCGATTCTGACAGCGACACAGAAACAGATAAGGATTCCGATTCTGACAGCGACACAGAAACAGATAAGGAGTCCGATTCTGACAGCGACACAGAAACAGATAAGGAGTCCGACACTGACAGTGACACAGAAACAGACAAGGATTGCGATTCTGACAGCGACACAGACTCCGACAGCGACGGCGAAACTGAAACTCATAAGTACGGTGACGTCAACAACGACGGAGAAGTCACAGCACTCGATTCGTACATTTTGCTCAGATCATTAGTTGATTACCACACTCTCAATACTTACGAAAGATTCATCGGTGACATCAACAATGATGGCGAAATCAATACAATTGACGTTCTTGATATCCTCAGATATTCAATAGGATACACATCCGAAAACCTCACAGGTCAGCCCGTAGAAGTTCCGATTGAGTATTTTAATTAATCGAATATTTAGTACAAAGTATTCAATCAATTCGGATTAAAACAAAATAAGAAAGCGTATGAAGAACAAGAAAAGTTTTTCATACGCTTTTCTTGTTTACTTTTGAAAGCTGTAATTAAGTGTATTTTATTGAATTCCAAATAACTGTGTGATAAACTTTTTATGGAAAATATAATGTGGGAGGATTTTTATGAAACGAAATTATTGTGCAGGCAAAAGCTTGCTTTGTGTGGTGCTTTCCGTGCTGATGATTTTATCGCTTGTTCCGATAACGGCTTCGGCGGAGGTCACACAGCTGACAAAAGACAGCCAAGGGCTATTACCTTATATCATCAAAGGAACAGCTCGTTTTGTTCCGCAATATTGTCAACGGAACATTATCCGATGAGGAAATCCGTGCAGGTTATGTGGCTGATTCGTCGGCAAATGCAAAGCTTACTGCGGATATAAACGTCAATCCGGGCTTTACCTTTAACAGTGATTCGACTTACACAGCTGACGCAGGTGTTTCGGGAAAACCCGAGCAATGGTATCCGATAGGCTATGAATATTATGATTCAACCATTTCGGACACGGTTGAGGTTGCATTTTCGGGTACGTTTGACGGAAACGGTCATACGATAAGCGGTTTGTATCGCTGTGACAGCAATGAGATTCAACGTGACGTGGGTCTTTTCGGTCGTGCGAAAAATGCGAATATTAAGAATATAACGATAAATAATTCTTATATCGAAAATACTCACAATTATTATTATGTGGGTTCAGTTGTAGGCTGGATGCAGGGCGGAAGCCTTGAAAATTGCCATACCACCGCAAGCACTACCGTTGCTTGCAACGGTCAACAGGGTCACGCAGGCGGTATCGCCGGTGGCGTATTATCTGTAATTGAAGTATATGAATCCTTGGTTACAGTCAGAAAATGCTCAAACGCAGGTACCGTAAAATCCGAGAAATCCACGTCTGATTCGATGACGGGAGGTATAGTTGGCTATTTGTATTACAGTACAATAGAGAATTGCTATAATTCGGGCAACATAAGCGGTGCAAGAACAGGCGGTATTGTCGGTGCGACTATAACATCGGGTAGCTACAAAGCAACTATTAGATATTGCTTCAATGTAGGGTTGATAACGTCCTTGTACAGCAATAACCCGTCTTGCGGAATCGGCCCCGGCTCGGCTTCGGGTTCACCTCAATTAACAGAGATTTACGATTGCTACTACTTAGAGGGAACGGCTGTTGATTCGGCTAATTCAAATAAAGAAATTGTCGATGTTACCGAAAGAAACGTAATTACAAAAACCTCAGAGCAATTTTCAAACGGAGAGGTAACGTATTTGCTTAATGCTCTGAATACAGACGGAACGCCCGTATGGGGGCAGAATTTACCCGACTCCACATTTGCGGGAAGCGAACCTTATCCTCAATTTAATGATAAGGTTGTATATAAATTGAACGATGGCTCATACTCAAACAGCCCCAATTCGGACACAAACTCCGATAACGAAACAGAACTCTGTAAATACGGAGATGTTAACCATGACGGTTCAGTTACGGCATTGGATTCGTATGTTCTGCTCAGGTCATTGGTAGGTTATCACACGCTCAATACTTACGAAAGCTTTATCGGTGACATTAATAATGACGATGAAATTAATACAGTCGACATTTTGGCTATCCTAAGGCATGCCGTGGGATATTCGTCCGAAAATTTAACGAATAAAGAAGTAGAAGTTCCTATTGGATATTTCGATTAAATATAGGTTGTTTTCGCTAAAATAAAAATAAGAAAGCGTATGAAGAACACAAGTTTTTTCATACGCTTTCCTTTTTACATTTTTACCGCTATGATAGAGGTTTAGCTTAATATTTAATATTTTAAATGTTCGCAAAATTACTCTAAAGCGGTAGCTGTGCATGTTAAATATGTGTGCTCGGATGCTGTATGACAGTGAAAGTAATTTATAGTAACGTAAGTTATATTAAACTGAAAACATATAAAATGAACACATTATTTGTTGACATTGTGAATCTTGAGTGGTAGACTTATAACATAAACAGTGTGATGTACATTTCACAAGGGGGATAACATAATGAAAAAAACAATATCACTTTTACTCAGCTTTTTAATTGTAATAAGCTGTTCGGTGCTTGCACCGTTCTCAGCTTCGGCAGAGAAGAATTATCAAACAAGCCGAGAAATATATATAGACACCGACGGTGAGGACATGGCATATC
>JBGVDU010000248.1:0-4455 GCA_045119555.1 Acutalibacteraceae bacterium
AGAATAGCATTGAAAGAGATGTAAAGACTATGTAAAAAGTTTTAGCGGTTTTATAATAAAATAAGATTTGTAAAAAATTATATGGCGGTTATTAAATTTCTGTAATTCGTTGAGTAAGAATTTGAATTTTTATACATAAAATTAAATAATTAAAATTGGTGAAAATGCGTTAAAAAACAGACAATATGATAAAAAATGATAAATTAATACAAACAAGAATAAATTTTATATAGCATTTTATGATATTTTGTATTTATTTTTAACTTATTTTGGGTCAACCACTTGCTTATGATGAAAATGTATGTTAAAATAACCTTGTATAGGTGCGGTTTGACGGTGAATGAAAATTTGCCACGTCTTTCTGAATACTAAACAATAAAAATGCTAAAAGTAAATTATAAAATGTTCTTATGTGTTGACACTTCAGCTTAGGAGTTATAGTTCGTTTGGCACATAGAAAATTGAAAGGTTGTGAATTTGATGTCCAGAGCTGCGGGCATTCTTATGCCTATCACTTCTCTGCCTACTCGTTACGGTATCGGTACAATCGGTAAAGAGGCGTATGATTTTGCAGACTTCTTAAAGGGTGCAGGTCAAAAGTACTGGCAGATTCTCCCTGTTGGTCCTACAAGCTACGGTGATTCACCGTATCAGTCCTTTTCCACGTTTGCAGGCAATCCTTATATGATTGACCTTGATACTCTTTGCGAAGAGGGTTTGTTGCTTCCCGAGGATTATAAGTCACTCGACTGGGGCGACAATGACGAAAAGGTAGATTACGAAAAAATCTATAATAACAGATTTAGCGTGCTCAGAATCGCTTTCGAGCGTTTCAAGGAAAAGTCCCCCGAAAAGGAAGAGGCTCAGAAAAAGTTTAAGAACTGGTGCAACAGAGCAAAGAACAAGGGTTGGCTCGATAACTACTCCTTGTATATGGCTGTAAAGGGTTCTTTCGACAACAAGTCTTGGACCGAGTGGGAAGACGAGGATATTCGTCTTAGAAAAGATGCTGCCGTTAAGGCATACAAGAAAAAGCTTGCCAAGGAAATTTCCTTCTGGAAGTTCGTTCAGTACAAGTTCTACGAGCAGTGGGAAGCTTTCAGAAAGTATGTAAATGATTTGGGCATCGAGATTATCGGTGATATGCCGATTTACGTTGCTATGGACAGTGCAGATACTTGGGCTAACCCCGAGGTATTCTGGCTTGACGAGGACAGACAGCCCGTCTGTGTTGCAGGCTGTCCGCCGGATTATTTCTCCGCAACGGGTCAGCTTTGGGGCAATCCGCTTTATGACTGGGATTACCTTAAGGAAACTAACTATGAGTGGTGGTTTGCACGCATTAAAGCTGCAAGCGAGCTCTTTGACATTACAAGAATCGATCACTTCAGAGCCTTCGACAGCTACTATGCTATTCCGTTCCCTGCAGAGAATGCAGTAAACGGCTCTTGGAAAGAGGGTCCGGGCATAGAGTTCTTTAACCTTATGAGAGAAAAGCTCGGTGATCTTCCGATTATCGCTGAGGACCTCGGTACTATGACTCCGGGCGTAATTCAGCTTTTGAAGGATTCGGGTTATCCGGGTATGAAGGTTCTCGAATTTGCTTTTGACTCCGACGAGGAGAACGATTATTTACCTCACACATACACACCTAACAGTGTTGTATATACAGGTACTCATGACAACGATACTCTTATCGGTTGGATGAAGACCGCCCCTGATCAAAGTGTGGAGTTCGCAAGAACTTATTGCGAGATGCCGGACGATGAACCGTTCAACTGGGGTATTATCCGCACGGCTTTTGCAAGTGTCAGCGATTACTGCATTATTCAGATGCAGGATTATCTCGGACTCGGCAGCGAGGCGAGAATGAATATTCCGTCTACCTTGGGCGGAAACTGGGAGTGGAGAATCAAAAAGGATTACGCTTCCGGCGGACTTGCTAAGAAGATCATGGAATTAACAAAAACATACAAAAGGCTGGAGGAAGAAAAAGCCATGGAGAAGAAATTGGAAAAGAATTCAATTTTGGAGAAACTTGAATTAGCAGCAAAGACAGATTATTGCAAGAAGATTGAGGAATTGTCCGTTGCAGAGCTTCACGAGGTACTCGGTAAAGCTATCATGGGCGAGATTGCAGACCGTTGGACAAAGGCTAAGACAAATCATGCCAACAACCGTCGTGCATACTATTTCTCAGCAGAGTTCCTTATGGGACGTATGATGTACAACAACCTGTTCTGCCTTGATATTCTTGATGACGTTAAGTCTATCCTCGCTAAGAAGGGTATTGATATCAACGTATTTGAGGACATCGACGACGCAGCTCTCGGTAACGGCGGTTTGGGTCGTTTGGCAGCATGTTTCCTTGATTCTGCAGCTACACAGGACGTTCCGCTCGACGGTTACGGAATCCGTTATAAGTACGGTCTTTTCAAGCAGAGCATCGTTGACGGCTTCCAGGTAGAAACAGCTGACGATTGGCAGCGTTTCGGTGATCCGTGGTGCATCCGCAGAAACGACGATACAGTAGAGGTTAAGTTCGCTGACCAGACAGTTAAGGCTGTTCCTTATGATATGGCTGTTATCGGTTACGGCACAGAGAACATCAACACTCTCCGTCTTTGGGAGGCTGAGGCAGTTGAGAACTTCGACTTCCTCGCATTCAACAACAGCGATTACACAGGCTCAGTTGCAGACAAGAATGCAGCAGAGAACATCACAAAGGTTCTTTACCCGAACGACAACAGCTACGAGGGTAAGGTTCTCAGACTTAAGCAGCAGTATTTCTTCTGCAGTGCTTCAATCCAGGATATCATTAAGAGATATAAGAGCAAGAACGGCAACGATTACAGCAAGTTCTCACAGCACGCTGCAATCCAGCTCAACGATACACACCCTGTTGTAGCTATTCCTGAGCTTATCCGTTTGCTCACAAACGACGGTCTTACATTTGACCAGGCTTTTGAGATTGCTCAGAAGACTTTCGCTTATACAAACCACACAGTAATGGCAGAGGCTCTCGAGAAGTGGAATATTGACCTTATGAAGTCCGTAGTTCCTGAGATCTATGCTATCATCGAGAAGATCAACGACAGACTTGTTAAGGATCTTTCTTCTAAGTGCGATATCAGCAACATGAAGATTATCGACGGCGGCGTTGTTCACATGGCAAGACTTGCTATCTACGCTTCCAGCTATACAAACGGTGTTGCTTGGATTCACACAGAAATCCTCAAGAACGACGTTCTCAACGACTGGTACAAGATTTATCCTGAGCGTTTCCAGAACAAGACAAACGGTATCACACAGCGTCGTTGGCTCGGTCTTTGCAACCCTGAGCTTTCAGAGCTTATCACAGAGAACATCGGCAACGGCTGGCTCAGAGATCTTTCCGAGCTCAAGAAGTTCGAGTCTAAGATCAACGATAAGACAATCAAGCAGTTCAACAAGATTAAGTTCGAGAAGAAGAAGCAGCTTGCTGACTTCATCAAGAAGAACGAGGGTGTAGAGATTGACCCAAGCTTCATCTTCGATATTCAGGTTAAGCGTTTGCACGAGTACAAGAGACAGCTCCTCAACGCATTCTCTATCATGGATATTTACTTCAAGCTTAAGAACGGCGAGCTCCCGAACTGGCAGCCGACAGCATTCATCTTCGGTGCTAAGGCAGCTCCGGGTTATGCAAGAGCTAAGGCTATTATCAAGTATATCAACGAGATTGCTAAGCTTGTAAACAACGATCCTGATGTAAACGATAAGATTAAGGTTGTATTCGTTCAGAACTACAACGTATCTTATGCTGAGAAGATCGTAACAGCTGCAGACTTCTCCGAGCAGATTTCAACAGCAGGTACGGAGGCTTCCGGTACAGGTAACATGAAGTTCATGCTCAACGGTGCTCTCACACTCGGCACATACGACGGTGCTAACGTAGAGATCGCACAGGAGGCAGGCGAAGAGAACGAGTATATCTTCGGTGCAAGAGTTGAAGAGATCGACGAGTACAAGGCTAAGGGCAACTACAGCTCCAAGGCAATTTATGAGAGCAACGCTGAGGTTAAGAAGGTTATTGATACTCTTATCGACGGCACTTTCACAGACGGCGGCAAGACAGGCGAGGGCAGCTTCGCAGAGCTTCACAACTCTCTCATCAACGGTGCTTCATGGCACGCTCCGGATCACTACTTCATTCTTCGTGATCTTCCGGATTATGTTGAAACTAAGATTAAGGCTAACGCTGACTATGCTGACAGAGAGACATTCGGTAAGAAGTGCCTTATCAACATGGCTAACGCAGGTAAGTTCAGCTCCGACAGAACAATCCTTCAGTACGCTAAGGAACTCTGGAAGGTTAAGTAATTTACCCGAAAAGGTTAGAATAGCATAAATAAATTTCCTCCCATCGAGATTTCGGTGGGAGGTTTTTTGTGCTTTTAAGTGTTTCGTTTTAAA
>JBGVDU010000249.1:0-1802 GCA_045119555.1 Acutalibacteraceae bacterium
ATATTTCGTTTTATTCCCAACCTACGATAGTATAACACATGAGGAAGAATAATTGGGAAGAAATTAAACAAATATGAAACCTGAAATTTTCACATTATCTACTACAATGAAAATAACGCTTTTTCGTAGTCCTCAACATAATACTTAATATTGGTTCTACCTTTTTTTATTACAGTATGTCCCTCATTTTCAAGCATCTCCTTTTGTGCCTCAACTCCTCCAGGATACTTTGCATTTAATTCCCCATTTGCTTTTAATGTTCTCCAATAAGGGGTTTTATCCTCTGCACGCTGATAACTCGCCCATGCAACTATTGATACAAAAATTCCGGCTGTGATAGGCTCTGTAAAATCCGCACCACTTTGTTTAGCAAAGTAATCTCTTATTGTACCTACAGTAAGCAATTTACCACAAGGCACAAGTCGCATTACTTTGTCATAGTCAATGGGTGGGGCAAAGTACATTTTATCTCCACCATATTTTTCAATGCTCTTTTCATCTGTTATTATTTGAACTTTAGGCATATCCTTGCTATCCATAAGCATGGCATTAAAATCTTTTTTATCTTCATTTGCCATAACGTATCACCTCCAAGCCAATCATATCTCAATAAACATACTCATGCAATGAGACGGTTTTAAAATTTCTCTCAAAAATTCACATTTGTCAATCAATCTTAATAAAAAGAACCGTCTGCTCCTTCATTGATATTTTTCCTGCCTGATAACCATACTCCGTAAGCTCTTTTTTATATTTCAGAAAGGAATGGTCTATTGGTATTCCTGCAATATTCTGTATTTCTTCAAAGGTCAGCTTAAAGGACGGACTTCCGTTACTCTGCACATATTCCCATAATGATTTGTATTTGCTCATTTTAACCTTCTCTTTTCAAATCCGTTTGCATTTTCAAAAATGGGCAATCCCGATATAGGACTGCCCATTCACCTTGAAATTATGCGATTTTTCGACCTCTGCACAAATCTCTGCATCAATTGGTGTAAGTTTGGTGTAAGGTGTAAGATTTTTGGCTTATCCAAACCTCGCAAACCCGCATAAACAGTGGCTTTTTTGCAGAGTTACTTGTCTAAGGATTTCATTGTTGGGAACAATAAAACGTCACGGATTGCGGCTGAGTCTGTGAGGAGCATTGTCATTCTGTCAATACCGAAGCCGATACCGCCTGTTGGTGGCATACCGATTTCAAGTGCATTGAGGAAGTCCTCGTCAGTTGTGTTTGCTTCTTCGTCGCCCTGTGCAAGAAGTTCTTCCTGTGCCTTAAAACGTTCTCTCTGGTCAATTGGATCGTTAAGCTCTGAGTAAGCGTTAGCCATTTCCCAGCCGTTCATAAAGAACTCGAAACGCTCAACGTAGTCAGGATTTTCAGGCTTTTTCTTTGTAAGCGGAGAAATCTCTACAGGATGATCCATTACAAATGTTGGCTGAATCATATGTTCCTCTGCAAATGTTTCAAAGAACAAGTTAAGAATGTCACCCTTTTTGTGTCTGTCCTCAAACTCTACACCTTTTTCCTTTGCAACAGCCTTAGCTTCCTCATCAGTATTAATTTCGTTGAAATCAACACCTGAATATTTCTTTACAGCGTCAAGCATTGTAATTCTTTCAAATGGCTTGCCGAGATCCATCTCTACGCCGTTATATGTAATTTTTGTTGTACCTAAAACTTCCTGAGCAACGTGACGGTAAAGATTTTCTGTTAAGTCCATCATACCGTTGTAGTCGGTGTAAGCCTGATAAAGCTCCATAAGCGTAAACTCAGGGTTATGTCTTGTGTCAACGCCTTC
>JBGVDU010000250.1:0-5055 GCA_045119555.1 Acutalibacteraceae bacterium
ATATATATCAAGCTGTCTACACGAAATGGATGCAACGTCACGTTGCTTATGTACGCAATTTATGAACTTTTCCGATTCTTTCTGCAATTTTGCCCGTTGCAAAAATCAGCAGAATTTCAGGTATGCACTTTACTGCAACGCTTATAAATCTTGCTGAAAGATAGAATGTGTACGGAGCGGTTGCACCATTGAGAAAATACAGCCAATAAGCGGCAAGGAAAGTTTCAACCAGTACCATATTTACAAACCAGGCAATTGTAACCCTCGGAATTGTAATTTTGTTTTGATAGAACGCAAAGCCGTAAATAAGACCTGTAATCAGTCCGCTTATAGTAAAGCCCGGAAAATAAGCTCCTCCGGTCGGATTTAGCATAAACGAAATGATGTCGCCCAATGCACCAACTAAAGCAGCAGGAATCGGACCGAACATCTTACCTGTTACAGCTATGGGGAGAAATGCTCCTGTTATTTTGACTGTATTGCCAAAAAATGCAAGTGTTGAGTTTGCGAAAAAGCCGAGAACGACTCTGATTGCAAGCAACATTGCTGTTGCTGTGAGTGAATAGATGCTTTTTAATTCCAATAACGAATTATAAAGTTTTTTTACGTATGACATTTTAAACCTCCTGAATAACGCGGTGTTACTTCAGGAAATAAAGGTGAGTTGCCTCACACGGCAACGTGACGTTGCATCCGGTTAGAGCAGACAGCTTGATGTTTTCAAACCTTCTATACCCGAACACTGCCGAGAAATTTCCTATAACAAAAAAGCGGACAGAAAACTGCCCGCTAAAAATCCCAAAGTAACAGCGGGATGCGAAATCTGCACCGCAGAAGTCAGCGACTTCTTTCGTTTTTGCGGCAACTCCCCGTCCGCAAAACACTTCACGCACAAATTTCTACTCTGTAAATTTATTACTTCATAATTATAGCACTAATAAAAAATTTGTCAACTGCAAATATTTACACTAAAAACCATATAATAGTATCAAAATACCCCTTGATACGCCAAAATAATCAGCACGCAGGTTGCAATAACAAAGCTTGACACTGCAACTGCTCCGATTATACTGCTCTTTTTGTTGTTATTATTATCCACCTGTTTAGGAATCAGGTTCATTTTTTGCAGAGCCTCAATTGCAAATTTGAATATGAACAGTGCAACTCCTCCGTTGAGTCCTGCTTTAATAAGATTGAACGGGACAAATGCGGGCAGAAGCATTGATGCGATAACTTCTCTGGGAACACCCATATAGAGCGGAGACACGATGTAATTCCAAAGCACCATTGCAATTGTCATAAGCACTGAACCAAACACAATTCCGACTACAGCACCCGAAGTTGACTTTTTCAGCTTGTAGACAAAAGCCGCAGGACAAACAAAACTTACCGTAGCCAGAATGTTCATTATGCACCCTATTGCACCTGTTGAGCTAAATGTCAGAAGTTCGAGCACACAAATCACAAGAGCCATAATAAGCCCCGAAAGCGGTCCGAAAATGAAAGAACCGATTAATATAATTGCACTTTTAAATTCAAGGTCAAGAAATGACGCACTCGGAATAATTGGAATTCTGCATACAAACACAATGACATAAGCCATTGCCGAAAGAAGTGCAAGCATTACCATTTTTTTGACTCTGTAAGAACTATCCATTGGTGTAATTACCTGTTTTTGTTTGCTTGTTACCATAAAAATCCTCCTTTTTCGGTTGTCGAGGATAAGCAACATTGATGTTACATTCAATTCGTGCATAAGGCCTGATATTTTTATTTCGTTACAAATGTTGGTATTTTATCAAAGCTTTGCTTCTCGACAATAACAACTTCTGTTGATGAAATTTTTTCAAGCCTTCTATGCCCGAGCGTGACTAAGCAGCTTAAAATAAAAAAGCGAGTGCCTCGCACGCATTTCATGTAGACAGTTTGATATATTCCAGACTTCATATTCCCGAGCGTAACCACGCAATTTCCTAAAAAGTAAAAAAATCCGCAGATAAAATATCTGCGGAGCTATTGATAAAACAACTTGAAATACGCTATTAAGGCCATAGCCACAAGCTGACTCTTCTCACATCCGGACTTTAACCGTCGGTGTCTGAATTTCACAGACTCGGCAAGCATTGCTTGTTCGCGGACTATAACCGCCGGTGGAGAATTTCACTCCGCCCCGAAGACAACCGTTGTTTATATTATATGCTGTAGTTTTATTTTGTCAAGACCTTTTTAAACTTCTGAGATAATTTTTTGTATCATCATCAATTCTGCGACTTTCAATACACTTCTGAATTGCCTTGTTAAAGGTAACATCATCAAGTGAATTATCAAGCAGATACGCCATTGTTTTTTCTCTGCATTTTACAATAGCGGTAGCCACAAGCCACGCCTGAGCCATACTTACATAATAAGCCTTATTTTCAACTTTGTCACATCTTTTTAGCACTTCGTCAATGTACTCATCATCAAGATAGTAATCAAGCATAACCACAAGTGCAACACGAATTTTCCACTCGTTGCCGCTGTCAAGATATTTCTGAATATAATCGAAAAATTCAGGCTTGTACTTCTTAACCTGTTTAAGTCCTGCACAAAAGCAGTCACAAATTGCCCAGTTGTTTACTTCTTCGGCAAAGTTGTCGCACAGCTTAACAAACTCGTCAAAATCTCTCGTTTTGACAAGCCCTGTTACAATACCTCTGAGCATACGCTCTTCGTAAAGGTCAGGTGAGGAAATTTTAAGATAGCTTCGCACATTGCCGTGAGCTATTTCCTTGCCGAATTCTCTTAGTTTCGGCATTTTTATTCCAAGAATTTCATCCTTTTCTGCATTGGGAACAAGTGACGAATGAAAGTTGCGATACTTTGCATCGGCTTCGCTTTTCAAAAACTCTACAAACTGTAAATAATCTTCTTTTGTCCACTCATAAAGTCGTAAATCCATCAAATCATTTCCTTTTGCTGTCATATTCAATACAAGGAGTATTGAGATCAAGATAGGCTATATCGTGGTGAGGCACCTGCTTTTCCTTTGGCGGAAGCTGCATATAATCGCCGAAAACCATAGTCAGATACTCATCATATCCAGCCATACACGGCATTTTTAGCCCCTCAAAAGTAACATAATCTACTCCATCATAAATATGCTTGGGATATTCCATCTTCATCCAATAAGGGCCTGCACACAACTCTGTCACACACTTATTTTCTTCAAGCTTGTATTTTGTCATATGCTTTTCGGCAAAACGCCAGATTTTATTTCTCAGCTTTTTACCTCTGAAAATTCCCAGCAAAATTCTGCTTCCGAATCCCATCATACCTCCGTGATTTTCAGGTACAATCTGAGCTAAGAACAAAGAGTAAATCATTGTCCATATGTACTGCATTTTGCGTGCAAATCTGCTGTCGGGACAGACATCAAGCGGAAAAACATCAAGCACCAGTCCGTGAGGGATGTCAACCTCAGTCTGATTTGCCTTTACCATAGTGTAGTTGGTGTCGGTAATGGTGATAAAAATATTACCCGTGAACATTTCATCATCAGTTTTAAGCAGTCTGAAACGTCCGTCAGCCTTTTGCTCACGCCATAGTTTATGAAGTTTTTCGTAGTCATTCCTTGGCATAATAACATCAATATCGTCATCCCACGGAACAAATCCCTTGTTTCTGAGTGCGCCGATAAGACATCCTCCGATAAGGTAAAACCTGAGGTTATTCTTTTCGCAGAATTCCTTGAAATATACTAATGTATCAAGCTGTTTAAGCTGAAGCTCTCTGAGAAGCTCGGGCGTCATTTTTACAAGTTCAGACATTTTATCACCGATAATTTATTTGATAGTATTTTTTTCAATCTTTCTTTTTACTTTTTCAATATGTGCCTTTGCATGGCTGTTCTTTATTTTCCTTTTCCAGAACGGAATCTGAAGTAATCCTACAATCGTGCCAACACCGTACGAAATGTGAAGTATCGGGAAAATAAACGGCAGTAAAATAAACTGCGGTTGAATATTCTTCATTGTGCAACATCCCACTGCATTTACAATATCAAACATACCGTAAACAATCAAAAGAACATACAAAAACATAGGATAACCCAGAAATGCAATTATCGAACACAAGATAAGCATTATAACAAACGCAAACGGCACAAAGTGGAAGTATGACAGACATCCCGGACACTCCGAAACAGTGAGTCCGATCCACCTGCCATTTGAATATTTTTGTCTTATCATACTTTTTAAATCATTTCTTGAATGTTGATAAGAGATTATGTCAGGGCAACAGCACATTTTGTATCCTGCCTGACGGATTCTGTAGTGAAATTCGTTGTCCTCGGTTCTGCCGAGGTTTTCGTTAAATCCGCCGACTTTCTGAATAACCTCTCTGCGATAAGCTGCATGGAACAGGCTGTCCATATATTCCTTCTGAGTAGCAGGACGTCTGTAGGTTGCAACCGAACTGCCAAACAAAGAGTCCTCCGCTGCAAGAAGCGTTAGTTTCCACGAAGAAGCGTCGGAAGTTATGTTTGGTCTGCCGCCGCCAACAACATTCTCTCCTTGTTTAATGTTATAGACATTTCTTGAAACGAAGTTTCTCGGAATTCTTGCGTGAGCGTCAACTCTGATGATAAGATCGCCCTTTGCGGTCATAAGAGCCGCATTCCATGAGAACGCCTGATTCCTTTTTGCACACTGAACAATCGAAACATTTCTGAAACCGTAGTCGGTGTTTTTGAAACGCTCCATTTTTTCATAGGTTCTGTCAGTTGACATACTGTCAACAAACACAATTTCAATCTGATCGTGAGGATAATCCTGTAAATATATATCTCTGAAAAGGCCATCAATTGCATCTGCTTCATTGTAAGCAATCATACATAGAGAAACTAACATAACAACCCCCTGTTCTATCTTATACCGCTGTTTTCAGAAAAGATCAATTATTTGACTTATCCAATAAAAACAGCCATTTTGCTGAATTCGTTGCCGAAACCAAAAGATACGGCAACACATAAAATGCAGGCACAACAAAAAAGCACAATGCAATCCAGCCTGTAAA
>JBGVDU010000251.1:0-1861 GCA_045119555.1 Acutalibacteraceae bacterium
ACACCCAAAAGCAAAAGCATCGGAACAAAAGATGTCAAACAACCGCTCATCGGGCTGATGTTTTCTTTTTCATAAAGCTTTGAAAGCTCTTCGTTATACTTCTCCTTGTCCTTGCCGTATCTCTCCTGCAGCTCCATTTGCTTTTTTTGAAGCCTTGCACTGCCTGCCATGGACTTTTGGCTTTTAATTTGGAACGGGAATTGAATGATTCTCAATACAACAGTAAAAATAAGAATCGCAATCGCAAAATTAGGCACTAACTGATATGCCCACCACAGTAAATAACCGAAAATACTGCCGATAAAATCAAATAAAGCGTTCATTCGGGAAAATCCTTTCAATCGCGTAACGCAAAAACACTACGCAATGTAAATTATTATCTATATAAATGTAAAATTGTTTTCCGAATAAATTATTCAAAAAAATCTACTTCTTGTAGGTTATATTTTTATACTTTCTTTTCTTTTCAGGAACCGGGTCATACCCTCCCGGCACAAAGGGATTACATCTCAAAATTCTCCATAAGGTCATAAAACCGCCTTTAAACGCACCGTAACGCTCTATCGCCTCCAGCCCATACTGCGAGCAGGTAGGTATAAAACGACAGCACGGTGATGTTCTTGGTGAGATATATTTCCGATAAAATTCAATAAGCGAAATCAAAAGCCTTTTCACTCGATAACACCGGCCTTTTTAAGACTTTCACCTATCGGTTTGATAAGCTCCGTAGACTTTACAAATGCAGTGCGTGTTCTTGCAACTATAACCTCATCATAACCACTCGATAAATTCGTCAAATCATTCACATACTCATACAAAGCCGCTCTTATTACTCTTCTGCAACGGCTCCTATGCACCGCATTTCCAACCTTTTTGCTCGTAGTGATTCCGTAGCGAAATACACCGAGCCTGTTTTTGGATACATATACAACAATTTGCGGATATACATAGCACTTTTTGCTTCTGTATAACCGTTTGAACACATGATTCTCTTTAATTGTCTGAAGCTCAGCCATAAAAAATACCCTTTCGGATAATAACACTACTTAGAATAGACATAAATAAAGCGGCATTCGTCAGGTATATCCCCTGTTTTCTCTCGGAGATATACCTAAATCCGCTGTGCTGTGCGGTTTTCACCCCAAAAAGCACAAATAACTGCCACTGTCTTGCGTGATAAAGCAAATAAATCAGTAAGAAAGCTTCTTTCTGCCCTTTGCTCTGCGACGTGCCAAAACCTTGCGTCCGTTACGGTCAGACATTCTCTTTCTGAAACCGTGCTCCTTTTTTCTGTGGAGCTTCTTCGGCTGATATGTTCTCAGCATACAAAACCCTCCTTTCGGGTATATAACCTTGCAATATAGCATTATACCTTAAATGCAAGCGTTATGTCAATAGAAATTTGCCTTTTAAATGTTTTTTTGCAACCGCAAGCTTACCGTAAGTACAAAACGCATGCAGCACAATATCTAAATATTACTGCTTTGTAAATACGGTATAACATCTAAAAGATAACATTTAACAGTATAAATTTAATTAAAAAAACTCGAAAAGTCAATATATATCAACGGTTTTCTATCTTTTAAACAAAAATAAATTGATTATAACCTTCGTAAATTGCGAATTTTACCTTATTTCAGACAAAATTAACTATTATAATTTAAATTTTTGTCATAAAAAACAACTTTTTTCTACACAACAACAGCATTATTTTTATTGAAATAAAAATATCCTTATGCTATAATAAATCTAATTATTATTTCATCATGCGGAAGAATGCCTTGTTGAAAAAAGCAGGGTAAGCGTCAGCGTGGGTGAAAACCGTCAAAATAGGGTGTATCAGCTGAAAAAATGGGGTAAG
>JBGVDU010000252.1:0-2001 GCA_045119555.1 Acutalibacteraceae bacterium
AGTGGAGATTTCAAGAACATCACTTACCTTTTTGGTAATGGTTTTCGGGGTAATTCCGTGTTCTTCATTATATTTCATCTGAATCTCACGGCGACGCTGTGTTTCGCAGATAGCCTTTTCCATAGATTTTGTCACACTGTCTGCATACATAATAACCTGACCTTCACTGTTTCGTGCGGCTCTGCCGATGGTCTGAATCAAGCTTCTGTCACTACGCAAAAAGCCTTCTTTATCTGCATCTAAAATTGCAACAAGTGCAACCTCGGGGATATCCAAGCCTTCACGCAGAAGGTTGATGCCTACAAGAACATCAAATTCACCTAAACGTAAGCCACGAATAATTTCCATACGCTCAACGGTGTCTATATCATGGTGCATATATCGGACTTTTATTCCCATGTTTTCAAAATAAGAAGTCAAGTCCTCAGCCATTTTTTTGGTAAGGGTAGTAACAAGAGTTCTAAAGCCTTTTGCAACACGGTAATTTATTTCCGAAATCAAATCATCAATCTGTCCCTCGGTTGGGCGAACAGAGATTTCGGGATCAAGCAAGCCTGTCGGCCGAATAACCTGTTCAACTATTTTATTGCTCTTTTCAAGCTCAAAATCACCCGGAGTTGCGGAAACAAATACCGCCTGGTTGATTTTACTATAAAATTCCTCAAAATTCAAGGGTCTGTTATCAAAAGCCGAAGGAAGTCTGAATCCGTAGTCAATCAAATTCTGCTTTCTTGCCCTGTCGCCTGCGTACATTCCTCGAACCTGAGGCAATGTAACGTGCGATTCGTCAACGAAAAGCAGAAAATCCTCGGGAAAATAGTCAAGCAAGGTGTACGGCATGCTTCCGGGCTTTCTTCCGGAGAGAACTCGTGAATAGTTTTCTATACCTGAGCAAAAACCGATTTCCATGAGGGATTCCATGTCATATCTTGTTCTCTGTTCTATACGCTGTGCTTCCAACAGCTTGCCCACTTCACGGAAATAACGCAGTCTTTCATCAAGCTCGGTTTCTATTTCTTTAATTGCAATTTTCATTTTATCCTGCGGAACAATGTAGTGCGAAGCTGGATAAATGGCGGCGTGTTTAAGATTTGCAATAAATTCGCCTGTTACAGGATTGATTTCGCTTATTCTGTCTATTTCATCTCCGAAAAATTCAACTCTGATAATATTGTCACCGCTTGCGGCAGGGAAAATTTCAACAACATCTCCCCTAACTCTGAATTTATTTCTAATAAAATTAATATCGTTTCTTTCATACTGGAGTTCAACAAGCTTTTTCAGAAGCTCATCTCTCGATTTCTCCATACCTGGGCGAAGAGAAATTACCATTGTGCGGTAATCAATCGGGTTACCCAAGCTGTATATACAAGAAACACTTGCAACTATAATAACATCTCGTCTTTCCGAAAGAGCGAGCGTAGCACTGTGCCGCAGTTTATCTATCTCATCATTTATCGAGGAATCCTTTTCAATATATGTGTCCGTTGAAGCAATATAAGCCTCGGGCTGATAGTAATCATAGTATGATACAAAGTATTCAACAGCGTTATCGGGAAAAAACTCCTTAAACTCACTGCAAAGCTGTGCGGCAAGAGTTTTGTTATGAGCCAAAACGAGTGTCGGTCTGTTGAGCTTTTCAATTACATTAGCCATAGTAAAAGTTTTACCCGAACCCGTTACGCCGAGAAGTGTTTGTTCTTTATTGCCGTTTTTTAAGCTTTCAACAAGAGTATCTATCGCTTGAGGCTGATCACCTGTCGGTTTATATTCTGATTTTAATTTAAAGCAATTATCCGACACGAATATCACATCACTTTCAAATTTATATCAACAAAATTCAACGCATTTTTAGCCATAATAACTATTATATCATATTTTTGCAAAAGTACAATAAAAATATAACTTTTCACAAAAGCAAAAAGGCATAAAACAAGAGGAGATCGCTTCATCACTGAACATCTCCTCTTGAATTTATTATTTCTTAATATCCTTCGATTT
>JBGVDU010000253.1:0-1356 GCA_045119555.1 Acutalibacteraceae bacterium
ATTAAGCAAGATATATATGCTGGTAATCGTTCTCCTAATTTAAGCCAAAACTCGTCATTTTCTAATATAAAATTTACCATATGAATAGATAAGTCGCCTTTGTATTCGGGCTTATGATTATTTATTTTAGCTAAACATCCCATAATAAGACAGGGGACGGTTCTGTGTCTTGACGAAGTTTAGTCTGTTTGCTACAATAAAATTGGTGATGAAAATGCCAAGACAAGCTCGCATTAAAAGTACGCGAATCAGCAAAAGTCTGATTGAAAAATGGAGCAAAGAATAAGTTTTATTTGATATTTTATAAAAACAAAACCGTGGCACGATCCCTGACACGGTTTTGCTTTTTGTCATTTGTTTGAAAGAAGAATTAAGACTTTATTATTTTAATCGTGGGCGGAGTTTATTATGTAATCCAGAACATCTTCGGGGGAGTCGGCAATAGGGAATAACTGACTTTTGCTTTCGCTTTTCTTAATTCCAAAGCCGTAGCTTACACCGAGAAAATCAACTTCTGCCGCATCTGCTCCGTATGCATCGTATTCGGAATCTCCAACCAAAATTGCATCAGACGAAAAAAGCTTCAGATTGAAAATCACCTTTGTAATAATATAGGCCTTTGTACAGCTGTCAGTACCATCCCAACCGTGAATAACGTCAAAGTATTCTGAAAGTCCTGAAGAATCAAGCATCTGTTTTGCATAACTCTCCGCCTTGAGCGTAGCTACAGCAAGCATATAGCCGTTTTCTTTCAGATTTTTCAAAAGCTCATCAATTCCTCGGTATGTGGTGAACATATTAATTCCCTTGCTCTGATAAAGGGAGCGATAAGTCGCAATTGCCTTTTCAAGTTGACTTTCGGAGTCAATCTTATATAGATGTTTAAAGCCGTCCTTGAGCGGCCCTCCGATTACGCATTTTTTATTTTCAACTGTGTTTTCCTGTAGATTCAGAAATTCGCCTGTTTTGCGGTAGCAGTGCATTATACCCTCGGAGGTGTCAAGCAAAGTGCCGTCTAAATCAAATATAATAAGCTTTTTCATTTGCATTTTCTCTTTTCCTGCTTGGCGATTATTTCGTCAAGCTGTTTTTTGTTTGCAATATATTCCTTCAGTCTTGCCTCTGTTGCCTCTAAAACGCCCTCAAGCATTCTTATTTTCTCACTGTCGCTGCGTGAAATTGAGTGAATGTCAAGTGTAACTCCCGTGTATTTCAGCTCCTTTTTCTGCTGAAATTTTTCAGCGGCGGATAATACTTTTTCATAGGTTGAATACAAATAAATCACCTCGCTTGTTTTGTTGCCGTTCTTGTCTGATATATCAATGAATATCGGGCGGATATGTCTGAAAACCTCCG
>JBGVDU010000254.1:0-6249 GCA_045119555.1 Acutalibacteraceae bacterium
AACCTTCTTGCCGAGGAATTGGCAGGTGTGGAAACTCTTCGCACCGATTTTATTGCAAATGTTTCTCACGAGCTTAAAACTCCGCTTGCTGTTATGCAGAATTACGGTGCAATGCTTCAAAGACCCGATTTAAGCGAGGAAAATCGTTTGGAATACGCAAAAGCCGTTTCCGATTCTTCAAAAAGACTCGCAAGCCTTATCACAAATATTTTGAAGCTTAACAAGCTTGAAAATCAGCAAATTTTTCCCTCGATTAAAAGGTACAATCTGAGCGAACAGCTTTGCGAATGTCTTTTACAGTTTGAGGACGAGTGGGAACGAAAAAATATTAACATCGAAACGGATATTGAATACGATATTGAGATAAATTCGGATTCCGAGCTTTTAAGCATTGTTTGGAATAATTTGTTTTCCAACGCATTAAAATTCACTCAGTCGGGCGGCAGTGTTTATGTCGGCTTGGAGAGTGACGAAAAGCACATAACGGTTAAGGTCAGGGATAACGGCTGTGGAATGACACAAGCGGTGGGTTCTCATATTTTTGAAAAGTTTTATCAGGGAGATACTTCCCATTCCACGCAGGGCAACGGTCTTGGATTGGCTCTTGTGAAACGTGTGGTCGATATTATGCACGGCGAAATCACCGTTGAAAGCGTTTACGGAAAAGGCAGTACATTTTCCGTGAGATTTTTGAGGGATTGATATGAAGAAGCTAAAATCTTACTGTAAAAAGCTTTTTCGGCTGCCTGTATGGCTGTTAATAATATTGACTATCCTGAGTGCGGCAATGCTCGTTTTTATATTCGTAACGGAGCGTGAGAATTGCCCTTTGGCATACGTTGCTTATACTTTGTCGGCTTATACTTTTGCGAGTGACTGCGTATTCCTTTCGGTATTTATTCCGAAACTTTATAAAAGGGTAAGGGAAAAGCTTTATACTTATCCGTTTTTTATCAGACATATTAACGACAAGGTGTTTAAGGTGCGTGTATCGCTTTTTGTTTCGTTGACAATCAATATTGTATATTCCGTTGTTAAGCTTTTTTCGAGTTTCTTCTATTCCTCCCTGTGGCTTGGGGCAGATGCCGTTTATTACATTTTGCTTTCCGTTTTATGCTTTGTTTTGCTAAGATATATGAGAAATAATGAGGTGAAAAGCGAGCTGTTGTCGGAGTACCGCAGGTGCAGGCTGTGTGGTGTTTTAATGCTGATTTTCAATTTGTGTCTTACTGTAACGATATTTCAAATAATATGCCGCAATAAACCGTTTTCATATAAAGGAAATCTCATTTTCGCAGTAGCCGCCTATACTTTTTATACAGTTACCGTTTCTGTTATAGATATTGTGAAATACAGACGGTTCAAAAGTCCGATTTTGTCGGCGGCGAAGGCTATCCGTTTAGCAGTGGCTTTGGTGTCGCTTTTGTCGCTCGAATCGGCAATGCTGGTGCAGTTTGGCGATGATGAAGAGCTTCGCATAATTATGACTGCCTGTACGGGTGCGGCTGTGTGTATAACGGTGCTTGCAATGTCTGTAATTATGATTGTAAGGTCAAGCAAAGAGATTAGAAAAATTCAAAAAAGCGATATCCGATTACGAAAGGAGTAAGTGCCGAAATGGAAAATAATAATGAAAAAGAAGCTTTTAGATATACATATTCGGCTAAACAGCAGGAGGAAATTAAAAATATCAGAAAAAAATATCTCCCCCGTGAAGAGGATAAAATCGAACAGCTTCGCAAGCTTGACAGGGGTGTTACTTTAAAGGGTACAATGATTTCAATAACAGTCGGAATTATCGGCTTGCTTATTTTCGGCTTGGGTATGTGCTGTACAATGGTGTGGAAGGAAAATTTATTTGTTCCGGGTATAGTAATCGGAATTGTCGGAATCGGCGTTGTGTCGGCGGCGTATCCGCTGTTTATGCACATCACGAAAAAGGAACGTGCGAAAATCGCCCCCGAGATTATTCGTTTAACCGATGAATTGATGAAATAGAGAATTTTATCTGTTATATTATTAAACTGCGGTATAAATCCCACGTCCAAGCAATATAAATTAAATAAAAAAGCTCGGGGGGATTTGCTTGACGAAATATAACGAACTAAGTGAGAAAAACGGCGAGGGTATGCAAATATTTAAGGCACTGCTTTTGGGTTGTGCGGTAGGTGCCGCCGTTTGTGCGGTGCTGTTGTCGCTTACAGCAATGGGTCTTGTAAAGGCAGGCACACTGCCCGTTGAAGCATTGCCCGTGATTACGACGGCAATAGGTGCGGTTGGCTCATTCTTTGCGGGATATTTTACCGTTAAGGTGTATAAAAAAAGAGGCTTGCTCTTGGGATTTATTGCAGGGGTTTTGCTGTTTGTTATCATTTTTATTATAGGACTTTCAAACGGAACGGATAAAAATTTGGTAAATGCACTTGCCAAATGCGTCATCTTCGCCGTTTCGGGCAGTATAGGCGGAGTTGTGCGTGTTAATAAAAAGGCAAAGGTTAGAAAATATTAATCCGTAAATCCGTAAAAATCAAAGTCCCCGATAGATTCGTTTTTGAATTTATCGGGGCATATCTTTGTTTTATTATTATTTTTTTCATCATTTCATCTGTTCTTCAATCCAAGCCATAAGCAAATTAACAATTTTCCTCTGCTGAAGCTCGGTAAGCTCTTTGCCGAGCGGTACTTTGTACCATTTGTTCAGACAACCTCGACAACAGCAGGCACAGGCGTGCTGAGCCAAAAATACGGGGTGTCCTTTCATGGGTGTTTGCTTGCCGTCATTCGGAATAAAGGACGGTGCAAGTCGTGTACGCACAAAATCCTCTGCGTGGCTTCTGATTACATTCATCCCTTTTGCTCTGACGTATTCTTTGTCCTTTTCCGAAAGCTTGAAGCGTGCACGAAAGCTTGTTTTCTGTAATTTTGCCAAAGCGTCGCCTATTGTTTGCATTTACTCACCGCCCGAGAAAATTTGTTTTTTTGACCGATAATAACCGATTCGTCAACCGTTTGCCGATTAACCTTATTATACCTCTTTAATTAAAAAAATCAATGGCATGAGTATTGAATAATTTTCTTATAGCGAATTATTGTACTGCAAAATATATTTAATCAAACATTTTTCTGAAAATTTTTAGTAGTATTTGACATATTCAAATTGGTGTAATATAATTAAACTATACGGAATTGTTTATTTGTTTTTTAGTGAAATTCAATTAAAACAAGGAGATAATAGAAATGAATTATGTAATGGCTGACATTCACGGCGAATACGATAAATATATTGAAATGCTTGAGTTTATAAATTTTCAAGACGAGGATACTCTTTACGTTCTCGGTGACGTTGTAGATAGGGGAGAACAGCCTATTGAGGTTTTGATGGACATGGCTGAACGCCCCAATGTTTACCCTATAATAGGCAATCACGACCAAATGGCGATTGATGCTCTCTCAAAGCTTATGGCAGACATTAGCAATGGCAGAACGGACAAGCTTAGTCCCGACACAATGAAGGCTTTTGCCGAGTGGCGTGAAAACGGCGGTGCTAAGACGATTGAAGGCTTTATTAAGCTTTCGGAGGAAGAACGTCAGGATATGCTCGACTATCTCTGCGATTTTTCACTTTTTGAAGCGGTGGATATTGACGATAAAACCTTTATCCTTGTTCACAGCGGCTTGGGCGATTTTGATAATAAGGGCAAGCATTTGAAAAATTATACCGTTTTGGATTTGGCTTTCACAAGAGTTGACTATGAAAGAAAATATTTTGACGATGACAATATCTTTATTGTGTCTGGGCATATCCCCACCTTTAAGCTTTGCGGCGAAGATAAAATCTACAAAACGCATAACAATATCTGTATAGACTGCGGTGCCGTTTACGGAAAAAGCTTAGCCTGTCTTTGCCTTGAAACTATGGAAGAATATTACGTTTAACGGCAAAGTTTTTATACGCTTTCCCTGCGGCATAATTATACATTAAAATTCACATATTTGATTTCGGGAGATGAAATAATGAAAGACCCAAAAGCAACATTTAAGGCACTCGGCACATGGTGGATTATTTGCTTTTTGCCTATTCTCTTGTTCAGAGCGATTTTAGTACCTGCTCTGAATGTTTCCGATTCGGGACTTTACATAATCATATCAAGCGTAGTTTTGGCTGTCTTGGTTGATTTACTGCTGTATTTTGTAATATTTCCGATAACGCTAAAGCAGCTTAACGAATATCAAATCATATCGGGTAAAATATCTCAGGAGGGGCTCACCGAGGAAGTAAAAAACATGGCACTCGAGCAATACAAGCATTGTTCAAGCAAAAAATTTATTTACCGTGAGTATTTTAATGAATATGCGTTGATTTTAGCTGAATATTACTGTGCTTGCAGGAATTTTGAGGAAGCATATAAGTACATCGAAAGTATTGACGCAAAATCACTGGTAAAGGAATCCTCGGAAAATTCAAGCAAATTAAGCTTGATAAAATATTGCTGTGCAAAGCTCCAAATAGAATGTGACGCAGGTGATGAGGAACGTGCAAAAATGACATACAATTTAGCAAACGAGGCACTTGTAAAGTACGGGCAGGATGAGAGTTCTCAGAGCATGATTCTCTCCGCAATGGCGGCTTACGATGTTTTGCGTGGCAAGGAGGAGCTTGCGATAAAAAAATTGGAGCCTGTTTTGGGCGACGAGGACGGCTACGGTCTGCCGAAGTTTCTGACTCTTGCTAAAGCTTATAAGGCTCTCGAGGAGTATTCAAAAGCAACAAGATGCTGCAAGGAGGCATTGCGGTTTGCAAAAGCCGATGTTGAGAAAAAGATTGTTCTTGATGAATTAAAGACTGTGGAAAATGTCTGATTTAAAGCCGAGATTTATGCGAATGGGTGCGATTGATTCTATCGTACCCTTTTTTATTGCCCTGTACACGCACAAAGTTATGTCAGCTTGCCTCAATTTCGTCTGTATCACGCTTAACATTTTCCGATTTCATTTGATTATTTAACGGGTGCAGTGAAATAATCAATCGACAAATTTACTCGGAAAGCCGTATAAAAAGCGAAAATAACAATTTTTTATCAAAATATATTGCTAATTTCCAAAAAGAATGATAAAATTAATTAGATACAACATTTTTTACTTTATGCAAAGGAGTGTAAGGTGATGACTGCAAAAAAGTTTGCTGACGAATTGTTCAGTCGGGAAATGCTTATGTATATGCTTTTCGGTGTGGGTACCGCTGCAATAGATTATTTTTCCGAAATTTTTTTTTACAATCACCTTACCTTCAGCACAAATTTGGCTGTTGTGGTTACGGCGAATACGCTGTCCTTTGTTTTGTCCGTTACATTTGCTTTTGTTACAAATAAGCTGTTTGTTTTTAAGAGCAAAAGCGGCAGCGGACATGAGCTGAGAGTTGAGGCACTGAAATTCTTTTCGGCAAGGTCCTTAACATTTTTGCTCAGCCTTATCGGTATGGTTTTGTTTGTCGATACTCTTTCGCTTGGAAACGAAATTTCAAAAATTCTCGTTTCGATAGGCGTTGTAATTATCAATTACGTTTTCAGTAAATGTTTGATTTTTACGGATAGGGACGAATCCGACAGCAGTGTGATTAATTCAAAAAATTAAACCATTCATGCAATGGCTTTTATAAATAGGAGGAACAAATTTATGAACAATACAGAAAAGACAATGGAAAAAATTGTTGCCCTGTGTAAAAACAGAGGCTTTGTATATCCGGGTAGTGAAATATACGGCGGTCTTGCCAATACTTGGGACTACGGCCCGCTTGGTATGCAGCTAAAAAACAACATAAAAAGTGCTTGGCTTAAAAAGTTTGTTCAGGAGAATAAGTACAATGTAGGCTTGGATTCCGCTATCCTTATGAATCCGCAGACATGGGTTGCTTCGGGCCACTTGGGCGGCTTCTCCGACCCTCTTATGGATTGCCGTGAGTGTAAGACACGTCACCGTGCCGATAATCTCATCGAGGATTTCGACGGCACAAACGTAGCAGGCTGGACAAATGAGCAGATGACAGACTACATCAAAGAGCATAACATCGTTTGCCCTAACTGCGGTAAGGCTGATTTTACAGATATCAGACAGTTTAACCTTATGTTTAAGACATTCCAGGGCGTAACTGAGGACAGCAAGAACGAAATTTACCTCCGTCCCGAAACAGCACAGGGTATCTTCGTAAACTTTGCAAACGTACAGAGAACCACAAGAAAAAAGGTTCCGTTC
>JBGVDU010000255.1:0-1986 GCA_045119555.1 Acutalibacteraceae bacterium
TTCCGAATTGAATGCTTTCATCTGTGTTTTTTACAGTGGCATAAATTCCCGATACAAGAACATTCACATTCGCACATCTCCATTGCATAAGCGTAAGAGGTGTGCTGCTTTGACTGACAGCCTCGGAGTATTCGTTGTAATCAACAGCATCGTATTCGCCTTCGGTGAACATATAAAAATAATCATCAAGATGAACTCCGTCGATGTCGTAGTTAGTGACAAGTTCTCTCACTCCGTTTATGATGAGTGAGCGTACCTCGGGTCTGGAGGGATTAAGATAAAGACCGCCGTCGTATTCGATTATGTTTCGGTCATTTTCTGTGTCATCGTCATGAAGCCATTTGTAGCACGGACTGTTTTCGCTAAGGGTGGAATCGTCATTGCTCGACCGAATTCTGTAAGGGTTAATCCATGCGTGAAACTCCAATCCCGCCTCGTGTGCGGCAGATACCATATATTCGAGTGGGTCGTAATCGGGAGCGGTGTCACTGCTTCCTGTGAAAATATCCGAAAACGGAAAAATTTCTGAGGGATAAACCGCATCGCAGTGCGAACGAACGTGAACAAAAATTGTGTTCATTCCGCTGTCCTTTACCGTCTGAACGATTTCGTCAAAATGTGCTTGAAACTCTTCTTCGGTCATTGATGAATTTCCGTTTGAAAGACTAAAGTACGGCACCCATACACCACGCATTTCGCCTGTATGAAACACATGATTTTTGCTCGTCTGAGCGGAATCGTCATAGACTATGACGTTGTTGACGGTGGGGGTGGTGGGTGTCATCTCGATTTTGTTGTCGCTGTTGCGAACGCAGCAGAGCATAATTATTGTAACAAACAGTGTTACAGCCAAAAATATTGGCAAAATTCTTTTAATATATCCCGACATAACTGACTTCCTTTCGTTGATGTTGATGTTAAAAACATTATAAGTCGTGCGTTGTGTCAAATGAGGTAAAAAATGGGTATCAAAATTAATTTTACGGTTCCAAATGAATATGACGGAAAGCTTGTTAAGGATTTTTTGCGAAAAAAATGCGGTGTTTCGGCATCTCTACTCACTCAGCTAAAGCTTGTTGAAAACGGAATTACAAATAACGGCAGCCACACAAGAGCGGTTGATGTTGTAAAATCGGGTGATGAAATTGTCATTGCTTTGCCTGATGATAAAAACGAAATTCTTCCCGTAAATTTGCCGATTGATATCATTTATGAGGATGAACATGTGATTGTTTTCAACAAATCTCCCCTAATGGCGGTTCACCCCGTGCATGGTCATATTGACGATACGTTGGCGAATGCGGCGGCATATTATGCTAAATCAAAGGGCGAATTGTGGACGTTCCGAGCCGTTAACCGCCTTGACAGAGATACCTCCGGTGCATTGCTTGTAGCAAAAAATTCCTATGCCGCAGCACTCTTGCCGAAAACAGTTAAGAAAAAATATATCGCTGTCTGCGAAGGTATAATTGCCGAGGGTGGCACTGTCGATGCACCTATCCGATTCAAGGAGGGCCATACAATCCAGCGTGAGGTAGGCGATGGCGGAATCCGAGCGGTTACGCACTATAAACCCGTGAAAGTACATAATAATCATACCTTAGTGGAGTTTGACTTGGAAACGGGACGAACGCATCAAATTCGAGTTCACATGTCCCACCTAAATCACCCGTTGGCAGGCGATGATATGTACGGCGGCTCACTCTCGCTAATAACCCGACAAGCCCTCCACTGCGGAGAAATCTCATTCATTCACCCAATAAGCGGCGAAAAGATAAAAATAATCTGCCCCATGCCCGACGATATTTTGAGTATTGTCGATTCAGAAAAATAAATGATAAAAAGATGAAAAAGAAATGATAAAAAGAAAAAATAAAAAATAAAAAATAAAAAATAAAAAATAAACAAACAAAGGCGGTCGCAAGGTCGCCGAGATGAAAGCGAGCGACTTGAAGCCCGTAGGGCTTCACCCAGAGCGAGCGGCAA
>JBGVDU010000256.1:0-1936 GCA_045119555.1 Acutalibacteraceae bacterium
TTGCCGCTCGCTCTGGGTGAAGCCCAGCGTGCTTCAAGTCGCTCGCTTTCATCTCGGCGACCTTGCGACCGCCTTTGTTTTTATTATTTAACACTTGAAAATAAAATTTTCTCTGATTAAGATTAATATAAACTCTTGACAAAGCCTATTGGCTGTGATAAAATCATTTTCATAAAAGATAAATAATCACCAATTAAACCGATGAGAAAGAGTAGTAACTTTTACAAAGCGTTTTCAGAGAGTCGCCGTGGGTGGGAGTGCGATAACGTGTGTATCAGTGAATGGACTTTTGAGGGCGAGCTGAGCGGCGTTTTGTCGTTAGGTAAGACGGATGTAACCGTTACATTACATGTGTATGTCAGTACACTGAAAAAGTGCGTGCTTAATTGTGCGAATTTGGGTGGTACCGCAGGTAATTATTCCTGTCCCATTATGCTATGGGACAGGTTTTTTATTTTTTTGAAGAGGTGTTTTATTATGACATTGCTGACAAAACGATGGCGAAACGCATAGTATATATTTTATGGACGCAGCTTAATTTTTAACATAACATTTTTAGAGAGGTAAGAAAGATGAAAAGATTTTTTAAAGTGATTTCCTTAGTTACAGCCGTTATGCTTTTGGTGTGCTGTGTATTCGCAGGCTGTACAGGCACAGACAATACAGCATCCGTAAACAGTAATGCTTCAGCTTCGTCAGAGAATGTTGAAACTTCAACTGCTCCCGAAAAAGCAAAGGTTGGCATTATTCAGTTTATGCCTCATTCTTCGCTCGACAACTGCTGTGAGGGTATAAAGCAGGCACTCGATGAAGCGAAGATTGATTACGATGTTCAAGTAGGTTCAACTGCCTCTGCCGTTGAGGATTGTCAGAATTATGCCGCAAGAATGGCTTCAACAGGTGATTATGATGTGATTGTCGCAATCGCCACACCTGCCGCAACAGCCGCTTATTCCGCTGTAAGAAATGCTTCGGGCGATACACCCGTTATCTTCTGTGCGGTATCCGACCCTGTTTCCGCAAAGCTTGTTCAGTCCTTGGAGGTTCCGGGCAACAACTGCACAGGTACATGTGATTCTTTCGACATCGTATCTCAGATTGCTATGATTAAGGCTTTTCAGCCGCAGCTTACTAAGCTTGGCGTTCTTTACACAACTACTGAGCCGAACTCTCTTTCACAGCTCGAAACCTTGAAGGAAGAAGCAAGCAAGGTTGGCGTTGAGATTGTTGAACAGGGTATTAACGATGCCTCCGAATTGCCGACAGCCGCAGCAAATCTTATCCCACAGGTTGAGGCTATAACAAACCTTACAGACAATAATGTTGTTGATAATATGGCAACTGTTCTTGAACAGGCTAAGACAGCGGGGATTCCCGTTTACGGCTCCGAGATTGAGCAGGTTAAAAAAGGTTGCTTGGCAGCGGCTTCCATTGATTATGTAGCACTCGGCAAGCAGACTGGCGAGCTTGCGGTTTCTGTATTGAACGGTGAAAATGCCGCAGAAACTCCTGTTATCGTTGTAAGCGAAAGCACACCTGTTGTAAACACAGAGGTTGCGACTGAGCTTGGTCTTGCTGTGCCCGAGGAATACAGCGATGCCGAAAAAGTTACAACAGCCGCTGAGGAATAAGCAATATTAATTATTAGATTCAACGGTAAAATATTTCAAAAAATAACCGACGGCAAGTGGCAGACTTCGCCGTCGGTTTAGTCCGATAAAGAATATCCTATTGGTTATTTGATATTTTACTGAATATTTTGAAAGTGAGATTTTTATGGAAGCGATAAGTATTTTAAAGATAATACTTGAAGAGGGTGCAAAGTACGCAATTTTAGCGATGGGTGTGTACCTTACTTACAGTATTTTGGATTTCCCCGATTTGAGCGTTGACGGCACAATGCCGCTTGGTGCGATTGTTTCAACGGTTATGATTT
>JBGVDU010000257.1:0-1312 GCA_045119555.1 Acutalibacteraceae bacterium
AGATATCTGTAATCAACAGCGGATTTCAGTTTACATCAAACAGATACAGCGGTACAGTAGAAACCGAAGAGGTTGTTTCTGTCGACGCCGATTTGGATAAGAAAATCAAAGAAACATTTGTTCAAGCGGGCGATGATGTAAAAATCGGTGACAAGCTTTTTGAATATGATGTGGAAGAAATGCAGCTTCAGCTTGACCAGAGTAAGCTCGATTTAGAGCAGGCACAGTCCGAAACTAAATCATACACAGCTCAGATTGAAACGTTGGAAAAGCAAAAGAAGAATGCCACAGTCAATCAACAGCTTTCCATTACGAACCAGATTGAAGAATTAAATCTCAGACTTACACAAGCAAACTATACAGTTGAAACAAAGGAAAAAGAGATTCAAAAGCTTGAAAAATCAATAAATAATGCCGTTGTTAAGGCTACTGTAAACGGAAAGATTCAGACAGTAAACAGTGACGGCATGAGCACTGATACAAGTGCGTACATCACAATAGCTTCAAGCGGTGATTACAGAATTAAGGCACTTGTAAGCGAAGAAAATATTTACAGTATCAACGAGGGCGACAAAATCCTTGTTCGTTCCAGAATTGACAACACAATGACATGGACAGGCACAGTTTCGGGAATTGATACAGCAAAGCCGACACAGGAATCAAATGTGTACAGCACCGAAACAACTACTAAATATCCGGTTTACGTTGCTCTCGACAGCACAGACGGAATGATGATTGGCCAGCATGTAACTATTGAGCTTGATTTCGGCGATGAGGAAAAGAGCGGCTTGTGGCTTCCCGAATACTATATTTGTGATGCAGATGCTTCGCCTTACGTTTGGGCAGAAGGTGCGGCATTCACATTGGAAAAGCGTTCGGTTGAGCTTGGCGAGTATGACGAGGAGAATATGGAGTATGAAATTCTCTCGGGCGTTACGGAGGATGATTACATAGCATTCCCTGAGGATAGATTTTACGAGGGCTTGATGACTACCTATAACGCTATGGACGAAAATATTACTTACATAGGCGACGGCGAAAATCTTGACGGTGAAGTCGGCATAATAGGCGGTGCAGACGGCGAGGAAGAAGTATATGTAACAGGTGACGGTACTTACACTACTGTGATTTACTAAGGAGGCAGTCGGTAAATGATTCTTGAACTAAACGGAATTTATAAAAACTACCTTACGGGTAATTTCGAGGTGCCTGTTTTGAAGGATATTAATCTTGCGGTTAAAGAAGGCGACTACCTCGCTATTATGGGCCCGTCGGGTTCGGGTAAGTCTACTCTTATGAATATTATCGGCTG